>NZ_LWFE01000275.1:0-1191 GCF_001635675.1 Oleiphilus sp. HI0061
AGAGCTTATTTCTATTGAGCATATGGAAATAGGTACTCTGGAGCTAAAATTGTTAGTTGAAGATAATTAGCTAGTTTCTCCTTGCGGCTTTATTCTTAGGTAAGTTGCTAATTACATGAGTAAATATAAATAAAATCATTGATAGCGGTTGATCATTTTTCTGTATGGCGTATAATGCGCCGCATCTGGGCCAGTGTGATGAAATTGGTAGACATGAGGGATTCAAAATCCCTTGTCCTTCGGGACGTGGCGGTTCGAGTCCGCCCACTGGTACCAATCCTTTCTTAGTTATCAAAAGTCGATCTAACTTAACAAGTTTTCCCAAGTTAAAACAAATATTCAGCCTTTATTCTCCAAATACGGCCGCCAGGTAGGGTTTTATTTACTTAATAGAACAAACTGCTTTAGGTTGTGTTATATCTTAATTTAAGTGCTTAGGAGATCACAGTGCATATTTCTAGAATTATTCTTCTGCTTTTAATGTCACTCTCTCTTTTAGCCTGCTCAAGTAGTCCGTTCATGGATGACTACCTTAGCTCGATAGAGTCTAGGGAGTCGTATGTATTTTTTGAACACTCAGATTTTGGAATAAAGAGCAATCAGCAGGTGCCGCTAAGTCAAGAGTTCGATCGTTGTACTGAATCTGTAATGGGTGGGATTTCTTTAGGGCTAGGTGAACAAACTGTTTCCAATATATCCGTGCTTGAGCGAGTCAATCAGGATTATCATGCTTTTTTACTTGAACTCGTAATGTCGAAAGGTGCGGGTGATAATGGTGCTTTTAGCGCTTTATATAACAATACTATCACTACCCAATCGGAGAATGGGGAGCTTAAGCGACATGCCTTTGCTTATACAGAAGGGCTTGAGCAGCCACTAAAGAAATTAACCAGGCTTATCCTAAGACGTAATCAATGTTTGGCGCGCTCTGGATGGATTTATAAGAAAGTAGCGCCGTAGTCGGTATTACCTTTGGTTTTTTCAATATCCCCCAATAAATGTCCATATTTTTTGTAATAGAGCTTTATCCAAAAAGGTGATAGCACGGTAGTGTAGGCGATGACCATGATTAAGGCTGTATAGACCTCATTTGTAAAAATATTTGCAGAAGCACCTAGGCCTGCGAATATCAGGCCTAGGTGCTTCTGCAAATATTTTTACAAATGAGGTCTATACAGCCTTAATCATGGT
>NZ_LWFE01000276.1:0-1215 GCF_001635675.1 Oleiphilus sp. HI0061
CTGTTCAGCAGCGATGGGCATGAGTGCAGTCAGTGACTTTTGTTCATAAGCGACACTGTGTAAAAGATGGCTGGCAAGCGCTCTGACGCTGCTTAAGCTTTCTATTGCAGGTAGCTTAGGAAGTCGGATATTTTGCTTGGAGCGTCTAGCTCGTGATTGGCGACGACTGCGTCCGCCAGACCTAGTTGTCATGATTGACATTCAGCTGCTCTCCCGCATTTAATAGCGCTTTACCGCCGTTCACGAAAGATTGAACGTCCATGGCTTTTGCCCCCGGAAGTTGGAGTTGCTGAATGCTGATAGCGCCTTGGCCACACTGGATAATGATGCCGTTTTTGGTTTTTTCCAGAATAGTACCGGCTACTCGGTCATCGTTTGTTTCGACTTCTGATGCTTCAAAGATACGGACACGCTGAACTTTCCCTTTTGCATCAAGAAACTCCAGAAACGATACCGGCCAAGGGTTGAACGCTCGGATATTGCGACAGATCTGTTGGGCGCTATCTTGCCAGTTAATGCAAGCTTCTTGTTTACTCAGTTTATGTGCGTAATTCGCCAGTTCGTTATCTTGAGGTTCAGCCGCTAATGTTTCACGCTGTTCGAGATATTGCAAAATCGCGCTGGCTCCTTGTTCAGCGAGCCGGTCATGAAGGCTACCGCCAGTATCCTGGTCAGTGATATCGGTTTTGAGTTTGAGTAGCATGTCGCCGGTATCTAAGCCTACGTCCATTTGCATGATGGTAATGCCCGTTTCACGGTCACCCTCCTGAATTGCACGCTGAATCGGCGCAGCGCCACGCCAGCGTGGAAGTAAAGACGCGTGGATATTGATACAGCCGAAAGTGGGCATGTCCAACACTGCTTTAGGTAGGAGCAGGCCATAAGCCGCTACAATCATTAGGTCTGCCTTGAGCGCTGCTAGTTCCGTCTGGGCCTCGGGGTTTGTCAGCTTTTCAGGTTGGAATACTGGAATGCCATGCGCTTCAGCTACCTGTTTTACCTCGCTTTTTACGAGCTTCTTGCCACGCCCTGCCGGACGGTCTGGCTGAGTGTAGACGGCGATGACCTCATGGTTTTGGTCAATAATGGCTTGGAGGCTTTTGGCTGCAAACTCCGGTGTACCGGCAAAGATAATCTTCAAACTGAAATCACTTTTTTAAATTGGGTAAATAAAAATCGCACAGATATGATAAAAGGCGTTTTAAGCGCGTTCCT
>NZ_LWFE01000277.1:0-1254 GCF_001635675.1 Oleiphilus sp. HI0061
CCATCGCAGCGAAACCATTGTTCACGTTATTAGGTGTTTATATTTATGAAGTTCTCAAGTTTCGGCGATAAGTTTACCTCAAAGGCCGGCATTACAAGCTTAATGGAAGATCTTGGAAATGCCTTGGCTGGCGACTCAGGTTTAATCATGATGGGGGGAGGCAATCCTGCGCATATTCCGGAAGTGCAGGATTATTTTAAAAATAGATTGCTGGAAATTGTTGAGTCTACATCCGATTTCCAGCAGCTGATCGGTGTTTACGATCCACCACAAGGCAATTTGGACTTCATTAAGTCACTCGCTTCATTACTTAAAGCTGAATATGGCTGGGATATAGGCCCGCAAAATATTGCTTTAACAAACGGCAGTCAAGCAGCATTCTTTATGCTCTTCAATTTGTTTGCAGGGAAGTATTCAGATGGTAGTAGTAAACAGGTTCTGCTACCACTTGCTCCCGAATATATTGGCTATTCCGATGCGGGTTTGGTTGAAGATTTTTTTATATCAAACAGACCAAAAACTGAGGAAATTAACGCAGAGACATTTAAATACCATATCGACTTCGAGAAGTTCCAAATTACTGAAAGCACGGGAGCGATCTGCGTATCTCGCCCCACAAATCCGACGGGAAATGTGATTACAAACTCAGAGATGAGTAAGTTAGACCAGTTGGCACGTGAACATAAAGTACCATTGATTGTTGATGGTGCTTACGGCACGCCTTTTCCAAACCTTATATTTACTGATGCAGAACCAACCTGGAACCAAAATATTGTCCTGTGCCTAAGTCTCTCTAAATTCGGTTTACCTGCTGCACGTACAGGAATCGTTATTGCGGATGCGCCGGTAATAAGCGCTTTATCGGAAGTTAATGCGATTATGAATTTGGCGACGGGTAGCTTCGGCAGCATAATGGCGAAAGATTTAGTCGACAGTAAAAGAATACTCACCTTAAGTAATGAGGTAATAAGACCTTACTATTTGTCTAAAGCTGAAAGAGCGCGCGACCTTTTATGTGAGTTACTTCAGGGTCTGCCTTTCTTAATCCATAAAGTAGAAGGTGCAATGTTTATTTGGTTATGGTTGAAAGATTGCCCCTTAAGTAACCAGGAGTTGTATGAGAAGTTGAAAGACAAAGGTGTATTAATTGTATCCGGGCATCACTTTTTTCCGGGCTTAAGTGATGACAATTGGAAGCATAAATCCGAATGCTTACGAATAACCTATTCACAAGATGATGTTCTGGTCGATAAA
>NZ_LWFE01000278.1:0-553 GCF_001635675.1 Oleiphilus sp. HI0061
TTTGAACAATTGCCGAGTAAGCTTGCCCAGCCCGAATATCAGCGCTTACGGCGTTATGCCAAGAGCTTATCACCAAACACTGATGAGGGGAGTGCTGAGCCTGCGCTGGGTAACGCTGGCGATGAAGCGCTATCCCAGTCTTTAGTGTTTGATATGGCGAGTGTCATAGCCGACGTTTTTGATGGCTATCAAAACTACCGCCCAGAATGGTTGCAAGCATGGGAGCAAGGCAAGCCGATAAAGAGCCTTGCTAGCGGCCTGGATTCCAAAGACTACAGTAGTCCTCAATTTACCGAATTGGAAGCTTGGCAGGCTGACTTGTGGTGTAGCGTTTATCCTGACTTGCCCTTGGCGCAACGACAGCATCGTTCCAGTCTGCTGACCAGGCTGGAGTCCTGTATTAGAGCGCTACCTAAAGGGGCGGAACTTCAGTTACCCGAACGAATCTTCGTATTTGGCCTGTCAGCCTTGCCTCCTAGAATGCTGGCTGTTATCAAAGCTTTAGCTGAACACATTGATATACACGTTGTGGTGAATAACCCTTGTCGCTACT
>NZ_LWFE01000279.1:0-876 GCF_001635675.1 Oleiphilus sp. HI0061
TGGGGATGAGGGCAATGAGCTCATTGCTGAAGCAACCATTAACATGTGCCAAAAACTGGGTTATCAGGTGGTGGCAGAAGGTGTCGAAAATGAAGAGACGATGGAGCGCTTAAGAGAGCTAAAGTGCGATTCTGTTCAAGGTTATTTACTAACCCCACCTTTGCCGATGGAGAGGCTACTTCAGTGGCTTGATAAGTCTGAAAGCGATACGCGTGACGTATCCTAGCAAGGCGTCACGCATTTGCAGTTTTAACTACGTTTTCTAATCAATGCTTCCTGGCATACTGAAGCAACTAACTCACCTTGTTGGTTAAAAATATTCCCTCGATTAAAGCCTCTTCCGCCTGACGCACTAGGGCTATCCATATCGTAAAGTAACCATTCATCAACCTTGAAAGGGCGATGGAACCATATCGAATGATCAAGACTCGCAACTTGCATGCCTTTTTGCATAAAACTCAAACCGTGCGGCAGCATACTAGTACCAAGCAGGCCGAAGTCCGAGGCATAGGCCAGAAGGCAATGGTGTAATGATAGATCATTGGGGACTGATGCCACCGCTCTAAACCAATTTTGCTTATAGGGTGGACGAATATCCGGGTTGGTATAGTCAATTGGCTTAACTGGTCTGATTTCGATTGGTTTATCGCGGGTGAACTGCTCCCTAAGTTTTTCAGGTATCAGGTGCTTAAAGCGACGACGTATTTCCAGCTCGGAAGCCAGTTCTTCTGGCGACTTGCTTTCGGGCATATCAAACTGGTGTTCTGAACCCGCTTCATCTTTTTGAAACGAAGCGTTGAGGGTAAAAATCTCTTTGTCGTCTTGCCGGGCAATGACTCGCCGTGTTGCGAAAGAACTACCGTCTCGAATAATCTG
>NZ_LWFE01000280.1:0-12148 GCF_001635675.1 Oleiphilus sp. HI0061
TTGATAATACCCTTCTTAATGGTACTGACGACTTCACCGCCAGCTAACAAGGCACCACCGGCCTCAANGATTGCAGCTATTATTATCGCCCAGGTTAGTGTGAGCGCTTTTGAGCCAACCGCTGGGCCAACGTTATTGGCCACATCATTGGCACCTATATTCATTGCCATATAGCCGCCAACTACTGCGGCGATAGATAAAACCAAAGAACCTTGTCCAAGCTGGAAGCTTGTCGCGACGTAAGCTAGAATCCCGGCTAAGAATAAAAATGCCAGCCCCAGACGAGAAAATTCTTTTCGACTATCGTTCACAGCAGAATCGATTTTTTGAGCAGATTTTAAATCCATATCATGCACACCTTTACCATTAGAGTTTGATATTGTGCGCACTATAAATCGACCGTCACATAAATGTAACAATTATTTGAATTTATTTAACTTGGTAGCAAAATCCCGGCAACAAATCCACCTTATATTGGTACAAGGCAATTACAATTCTCTATATATTTACTTCGACAATCGAAGACTTTTTGCTCTCAGAGTTATCCTTAGTCACGGTACTGATCGCAAAGTAATGAGTACCAGCGCTTAGAGATTCCAAAGCAACCGAAGTCGCTTCAGGGTCTGTTACGGTTATTAGCAACACCATATTGCCACTACTTGCCCCACGATAAATTTTATAAGACTTGATATCGCCCTGGCTCAAAGCGCTTCCATCCTCTCTAGTGTTTGGTGCCGACCAATTAAGCTCAACAGCGTAAATATCTTGTCCACCCGAATCAGGGGTTGACGGGAGTTCCGGTACGCTGCTTGCGTTGTCTATTTGTGTCCCTGCCAAATATTCATCAAGATTAGACGAGCCATCACCATCATTGTCATTTACGGCGTCCGATGAATCTAGAACGTTGAGACCAACCAATACCTCATACCCATCAGGAATACCGTCGTTATCGGTGTCCTCATCTAGTGGGTTGCTTAGAATGAAATACTCATCAACATTGCTTAATAGGTCGCCATCACTATCAGAAAAAGCATCGGCATCATCATTAGGATCTGTTCCAATCGCTAATTCATAGAAATTAGGTAAACCGTCATTATCACTGTCTATTGGCAGATAGCGATTATCATAGGGGGATAGAAGGTTACCTGAGTGGTAACCGACATGATAACCATCCTGGTAACTTTCAGCTAAACCTGATTCGTGGTCATAGTATGCTAAGTTTTCACTCGTTAGCGTGGTCAGCTCAAAACCTGGCCCTGACCATGAGACATTTAAGTAGTCTCCACCTAGGTGGTCTTTATGCAATACTTCGAAATAGTATGGTGTTCCAGCGTCTAAGTTAATAGTAGGCGACTTCTGAGTTTTATAACGATCCCAAATTTTGTATCCAGAAGGCTTATTAACAAAAGCGATCAATCGCTTATTGTCGGGAGTATCATCGCCAGATAACCAAACTTCTGCGCTTTCGTCTGCGCTTAGCCAGAAGGTATAGGCACCGCTTTCGGGGACCATAAGCAAACCTCTTAGCCGTTGCCCATATTTATCGCCCTTTGAATCAATAAAGTCTAGCTCCTGGACAAGTTCACTTGAACTAGAGCTGAGCGGAAATCGAGCATTTCTAGTTAGAGCTCTTACATTTTTACCCCCGATAGATTTCCACATTTGGAGCTCTATACCGCCATCATCGGCAGCAGTGGGCGGCAATTCATTTACTGCAAGAGAAATAGTTTTAGTTGTAGTGCACGCACTGAGCAAAAGGACAGATAAAATAGTAAAGAATTTATAGTTCATTGCGTATACTCCTTACGAATATTGAAATCAATGATTCAAGTATTACGCATATTAATGATTAACATAACAAGGTGCTTTATACCCATTATTCATAATAGGCGAAATGGAAATAACCACTTAATAATCAGTAACATTATGGTACTTCCTGTTATTTTATCGATTAAACTATTTTTACTTCGTAATTCAATTTTTTAAGTAGCTCACCTAAAGTTATATCTAGTACCAGATTACCTTTCCTTACATTTTAAAAGTATTTTTATTACCGTTACCCCTAACCTGCATCAAACTTATTCTTTGTTTATATATGTGGATTTTCTTACGAGTCTTTTAAGGTGTTAACAGGCTCTCATACTAAAGGAGACACTGTTCAGCGCACGAACTATAATCCAAGCTAATGCACTGCCATCAATTGAATAAACTTGCTGAATACTGCTTACTTCCATAGACTTTGCCAACTAATATTTATCCATGCTTAGAGCGATTAAATGGCAACACTGATACTTACACGGCACGCACAAGCCTCTTTAGGAAAGCAAGACTATGACCAGCTTTCTGATCTCGGCCACAAACAAGCCCATTTACTAGGTGAATATTTTGACAGCACTTCTATCAAGCCCAGTCGAGTTATTTGCGGCAGCTTAAAAAGGCATATTGAAACCGCTGACGCGATCACTCGCTCATTGCAATATAATCAAGCTATCGAAACTGATCCGCGCTGGAATGAATTCGACTTTAAGGGATTGATAAAAGCTTATTTGTCACTTAATAGCGACCAGGCGTTTAACTTAAGTAGAGACTCCAACCCGGCCACCTTTTTCAAGTTATTGAAAAAAGCTATGTTTGCCTGGGCGAATAACGACCTAGTAGGTCTGGTAGATGAATCTTGGAGCGACTTTGAGTACAGAATTGAAACTGGCTTAGAGGCAATTCGACAGCAAGCGGATCGTGATGATACCGTTATGTTAGTCAGCTCAGGTGGCGCAATTTCGATGGCGATAAGAAAAGTGATGGGACTAAGCGTAGAGCAGATGATTGATATTAACTTTCAGATTAAAAACGCAAGCTACGCTAGTTTCGATATTAAGCGGGACCGAATGGTGCTGTCGGGTTTTAACCATACCCCTCACCTAGAACTAGATGAGGGCAAAACTTTAATAAGCTACGCCTAAGATGTATCGGCTCGAACTTGGCCTTACAGCTTAGAATATAGGCTGTACTTAAACTAACGAGCTCACTAAGGCCTAAATGTCCGCAAGTCGGACTCTCGGCATCGACAATAAAGTTTGGATATTCAGGCCAATATTGACCTGATCAGTTACATCGGGAATGTGAGAAGAGCAGACACAAAACTATCCAGAAACTTCCTATTATCGCATTAGCTATTTTAAGAGAAATAAGACTTCAATTGCTGAGCGCAAACAAAATCTAGCGCCACTGCACTTTTAAGTCGATTATTCATAATCAACTCTCTACATAATTATTTTTCAATTCCAGCTCATTGAAAAAATCGGGCCATACTATATTCAGTATTTGTTTTTTCGCCCATACAATAGCGGCACAACAAGCACGGTTAAAATCGCCGAGCTGATGGATCCAAAAATCAAGGAGACAGCCAGTCCTCCCATCACGGGATCAGGGATGATTACCAGTGTTCCAAAGACAATGGCCAAGGTGGTTAAGGTTATGGGAATAATTCTTAATGCGCCCGCATCTGAGATAGCCTCTTCTGGCGACATGCCTTCGGCTATTCTCTCCCTGATAAAATCAACGATCAGCAAAGAATTCCTAACAGCAACGCCCGCAAGAGCAATAACACCAATCATTGATGGTGCGGTAAAGTCTTGATCGAGCAACCAATGGCCCGGAAATACACCAATCAAACCTAATGGAATAGATACCATGACAAGCAATGGCAAACTAAAGGATTGATAGTAAGCAACTAAGAGAAAGTAGATAGCAAGCAGTGACATCGCCAGCGCAATTCCCAAATCTCTAAACACATCCAGTGTCAGCCTCAATTCACCATCCCAATGAATGACAGTGTCATCCAAAGTAGTGGGTGAATCAGGCACAAAGCCCAGATTTCGCGTCGTAATTTTAGTTTCTCTATCGACTTGTAATACTTCGATTCTCTTTTCCAAATCGAGCACTGCATACACAGGTGCACTATCTACCAGCTCTCCTCCCACATAAGAAACTCGCTCATTATCCTTATGGAAAATAGGTGTCGCTTTCTCATTCGGAACAATATCAATCACCGTCGATAAGGGGATGGATGCCCCTTCTTTATTTTTCACAAAGGTCTGAGCCAGTATCTCCGGCACAATGCGCTGGTTATGAGGCACGACAAGCCTAATCGGTATAGGATTTCTCGCTTCTTGCTCATACAAGTGATTCACGATATCTCCTTGCACAAAAAAGCTTAATGCAGCAGCAACTTGCTGCACATCTAAACCGGCCAGTAAAACCCTGCGTTGATCGATCTTGAAGTTATATTCCTGAATAGGCGTGGAATTGCTCGTCCACACTTCAGCCATATCCCAGGTATCTTTAAACAGCGTCTCTAATTCTTTGGCCGTTGCCTCTCGTTTCTCGTTATCTTGTTCGTATATTTCAGCGAGAACCGTCGCTCTTATCGGTGGCCCAGGAGGGTCTTCTAATAACTGAACCGTAGCCTCAGGGTGATTACCAATGATATCGGCAAGTGCTAAACGCAATTGCTGCACAATCTCTATCGAAGTATCGTCGCGCGTCCATTTATGACTCAGATTAACCCTCATTTCTGCATACTGCGAGCCGACGTTATTTGCACTTCCCTTTATTTGACCATTGAAATCGATAACGGAGGGGCCGCCTACAAAGGTTTGTGTATTCGCCACTTCATCGTGCGAAAGGACAACCCCCGCAACCTCTCTCACCAAGCGATCTGTTTCCTCAAGGGGCGTGTCATCCGGTAATTTAAATGTCACCAAAAAGGTGTTCTTATCATCTTTAGGTAGAAACACTAAATTGACGCCCATAGGCGATAGTTCTCCACCAACGCCCTGCGAGCGAATAAATTGCCAACTTGGTTGCAGTAACGAAGCGAGCAAACAGACCAACACACCCAGATAGAATACTTTTCGCCACTTCCTACTTTGGCTGAGGCGCTTGAACAAACTTCTGTAGTAGGTTTGTAGCCAAATTTCTTTATGTTCTTCGTGGGTGACGGTTAAGAAACGTCGGGCAGCCCACGGCGTAATAATATACGCAACCAATAGAGATGCGATCATCGCTGCAGGTACGTTGAACGCAATAGGATAAAAATATTCACCCGTCATTCCCGTCACAAACAGCAGAGATAAGAATACGGCAACCACCGTAATTGTTGCCAATGTTGTGGGGTTACCAATCTCAGACGCGGCATTAACAATGGCTTTTGAATAAGCCTCTTTAGAACTATTTTTCGGGAGTAACTGGTTATGCCGATGAATATTTTCGATGACAACAATGGCATCATCAACCAACAGTCCCAAGGCGAGTATCAAGGCATACAACGCCATACGATTCAAAGTTGGCCCGGCTAATAGGTCGATTCCAATCACCAGAGCGAAAACGATAGGTATCGTAATGAATACGATAGACGCCGCGCGCCCCCCCAGAAACACCCACAACACGACACTCACGACAGCGATTGCAATAAAGAGGTGCTCAATAAGATAGTTAACAGAATCATCCGCAGTCTGGCCATCATTTCTGGTGGTAACTACTTCAACAGAGTTAGGAATCCATTGTTCTTGCATCGATGCGACGCGTTCCAGAATAGCCTCAGATAAAGGAACTGAGTTAACACCGGCCTGTTTAGCGATACCGATATGAACAGCCGCCATCTCTTCCCCTTTGTACTGTTTATAACGACTATCTGAGGGGCCAAAGTTAAAGCGAGATAAGCTTAAGTTTTTGGTATCTGGCTCGGTGGTAATATGCGCTATATCTTGTAGATGAACGACTTTATCGTCATCACGAAACACCACCAATCGCTTAAGCTCTTCAAGGTCTTCCAGCTTATGACTAATTCGCAAATGCTGGTTGTCTTTGTCGATCACCTTAAAGCCAAGCGAGTGATCAATACTAGCGCCTTGTATGTGCGCTCTAATTTGATTTAAGCCCAAACCTAAAGCTTGTAAACGCGTGGGATCTATCTCAACGCGTACTTCGTTCTCCTGACCACCATGAATTTCACTGAGCCCAACGCCCTCAATACTATGTAGATGCTCGGTCATTCTTTCAGCCATATGTGTGAGCTGATAGCGGTCGTACTTGTCAGAAGCCAAGGTCACAACTATAAAGGGGATATCATCCACATCCATCAGATGAATATGTGGCTCGCCCGCTAAAGGCGGTAACTGAATTTTGTATCGTTCCACCTGGTCATAGAGCCTCACGAATGATTCGGTTTTATCCTCTCCTACTTTGAACTCCACTTGAATCTTGGCAAAGCCTTCTCCTGCCACACCGTAAGTGTGCTTTACCCCCTGCATCGTATTGAGATGATTTTCGAGCGGCGTTAGCAGCAAGTGTTCTACTTCCAAAGGTGACATACCTGGTATGGGAATGGTGACTTCGGCAGCGGGAATCACTATCTGAGGATTCTCTTCACGGGGAATTTCAAACAGCCCCATTAAACCGAACAAGATAACGGCAGGAATAATGGCCAATACAAGCTTTGATTCAACAAAGGTTTTGGCTAGCGTATGGGCAATATTAAAGCTGCTGTTAGAAGCTGCTTTGCCGCCCGAATTTTGGCTCTTATCCATTACTTGGTCTCTGCACTATTTACTGAGGCATCGCTAGGTTTAAAGACCACTGGACTCCCATCTCTTAAGGAAGATGGCGGGTTAGTGATAACGATATCCGATGGCTCGAGGCCTGAGAGAACCACCAAATAACGTTGCCACTTCCGCTCAAAATTGACCGGCGTAAACACTGCTTTACCTTCATTGATTCGGTATACACCAAACACCCCCGCCCGCTTAATGATTGATGAAGAATCAACAAGAATCTGTTTTTCATAAGAGATAATGAAGTCCACCTGCCCTGATAAGCCGGCTTCAAGTTTGTAGGATTCAGGCAAAGCGAGTTTGATCTGAATGGTTTGGGTAATACGATCAACACTATTCACGATATGAGATATAACGGCTTTAACGGGTTCATCGCGCTTGTGAATTTTAATGTCATATTGGTCACCAATATTTAGAGTCTGCCCCCACTCTGCTGGCAACGAAGCCTCAAACTCCAAACCACCAATCGCTTCGAGTTGAAGAAGAGGTTTTCCAATAACAGCCAAATCCCCTTGATTCACCCAGCGCTTAATAACGCGTGCATCAATTGGACTATTGATGCGGTGATAAGGCTCCCGAGCAAGCTGCCTTTCCAGCTCACTCTGCGCTTGATTCAACTGAGTTTCCGCAAGATTGTGTTGCACTTTTGCCTTGCGAAGTTGTTCCACAGTAATCACGCGTTTTTCGCGCAGTTGACGAGCATTATCTACATCATGTGCCATATCCTTTAATCGAATTTTGGCTGATTCGATAGCACTCTCTGCTCGACGAATAGAGGTAAGCAATTCGGTTTCATCCAAGGCTACTAGCAAATCACCTTGAGACACCATGTCACCCTCTTTTACTGTCAGTTCGTCAATCGTTGCCGATTGCGAAGTACTGATTTCGATACTGCGAGATACATTGGTGTACCCTGTTGCCGAATAAAATCGAGGCACTAGATCTTCTTTAACATGATGAGCATCGACCTCAATTGGCTTGGCGGCCACTAGTTGGGTACGAAGTGTATCGTTTTGCTCGCCGCAAGCCGTAGCTATGCTGACGGCTGCAAGAACAGCTAATAATCGTGTTACTAATCGTAGACTCATTGGAACACTCCATTTTTCAGTAAATGACATACATGTTCAGCAATGAATTCAGGGTCATCATGCTCGGGTTTTCCACCAGGAAAAAACACCCTCATTGGTTTAGATTCCAAGTGATAAAAAACAAGGGAGAACAAAGAAATAGATGTCATGTGCGGGTCGCTATTGGGAGAAATTCGCTCCACTAGTTTTAATACATTTACCCATTGCGCCATGAAAACATTATTCGCGAGTAGCGATATTCTTTCTTCATCAGCTTCTAACAGTTCACGTTGTAGAAGGAGCCTAAGATTTTCGTCGTTTGCCATGAGTTCCGTGAACTGAAAGATAAATCGCCTCAATTGTTCCTCTTCACTACCAACGGGCTGCAAAGCGGCTTCTAACTTTGGAGCTATGTCTTTAAACGAAGCTTCGATACTGCTGAGATACAGCGCTTTCTTGTCAGGAAAGTGGTGGTAGATCGTTGCGATACTCACGCCAACGGCGGTGGCTACCTGGCGTATTGAAACACCACTAAACCCCTGCTTTGCGAAAAGCGGAATGGATACATTGAAGATAGCGTTCAAGGCTTCTTCATTGGTTGAAAACTTGGACTTGGCCACTTATTTCTCTCTTTTTATATCCCAGCAAAATCTATAGAACGAACGTTCTATAGATAGAATAATAGAACTTAAAGTAAAAAGAAATATGCAACGTTGGCGTCAGTCTAAAGATGAGACACCCATCAACATCTTCAGAGTCACACAAATATCACTTACTAGACAAACTAATTAGGTATCGCGGTTATCCTCAATTCCCTTTGAAGCACAAATAGGTAAATACGTTCCCACAAGCTCATTATCTAGAATCAGCTTTCATTGTTAATGTGCGGATTCCTCTGGTAGGTAATGTAAAATTTATCGGAGAATAGGATCGGATCTTCTGACCGCTTTTCACCATTCCGTAACGTGAGAGAAGCGGACATAAATATAGACTCAAATACAGAATATCCTGCGGACTGCTTGTAGTAATGTAGCCACTAAGTTACTTGTTTACAAAACCACTTTCGTACAAAAATTACTATCATCGCGTAAAACTCTATCCAACCAATTGGTTTAACATTTCCATTGGCTAAATAGGTGGTAGATCCAAGAAATCTAGACAATCCATACACTCTCATACAGCATTCGCATCGAAATTGCGGGCTAGACACCCTTCGAGCTAAAAGATTATACCTATCCAGTAAGTTCTATCTCCTTAATAAAACTGCCCTTCTGAGCAATACATTCACCCAGCAATGCAAAGCCACTAATATTGGACTGAGTCGTATAACGAGCAGCGTAACTGTTACCTTCGCCTTCCACGCGCCATTCCCCTTTAGATTCGTAGCTGGGACATATCACTAAGGGAGAATAGGCTAGCTTTACCGCTACAGCCTGTGGTGGCAGAACTAAAGCAGCAGGTTCCCCACATAAGGTTTTTGCCAAACATTTTGCTGATGCGGTTGCTGGAGCAATAAACGAACGAACAGCACCAAGTGTCTCAGCACAATCACCGATCGCGTAAATATTGGGATGACTTGTTCTAAGGAATTCGTCAGTCATAATTCCTCGATTTATTTCGATATTAGCCTGTTTAGCCAGGTCAACACGAGGCAATAATCCAACTGCTGACAAGATAAGATCTGCGCGGATGACGGTACCCGTATCTAGCTCAAGTAAAAGCTGATCACCGTCATCTTGAACATCACCTACCTTCTGCTCCATGTGCCACTGTACTTGTTCTTTTGGGAACGCATTCATTATGTGCTCACCGAGTTGCTCAGGTACACTTCTGCTAAGCGGCCAGCTCGCAGTATCTATAACATCAACCTGAAAGCCGTTATTACACAGATCACTGGCAAACTCGATACCGACAAAACCGGCACCAATAATGGCGATTCGACTCGTGCTTTTATCAAGTTTTTGGAGTTCTGCTCTAAACATTTCGTATTCAGCTAGATTATTTACTGAAACGCATCGTGGAGAATCTGTTAGTTCGAGATTCATCGGGGATGCGCCTGTTGCTAAAACCAACTCATCGAATATTAGTTCATTGACTGCGCTATTAGAGTCTCGGTAACGAACACAACGTTGGTCTGTTTCAATCGCTTCAACCTGAACCTGATGGATGATTTTAACGTCATGCTCTTGTTCAAGAACTTCCCTTTTTTTCATAATCAGATCAAGCGGCGCCTTATTCATTGAAATCGCTTTCGATAAATTTGGCTTGTAGTACAAATCACCTGAATCTTGCGTAAGTAAGCTTATCTTAAGTGCTTTACCGTGCGCTCGAAGTTCACGGACGAGCGTAATCGCGGAATGCCCAGAACCAATAATGATAATATGCTTCATGGCTGCCACCTATTCGACAAGATAGAAATCAGATTTTGAAGCCGAACATTCCGGGCAGGTCCAGTCGTCCGGAATATCTTCGAAGCGTGTACCCGGCGCGATACCCTCTTCGGGCATCCCTAATGCTTCGTCATAAATCATGTCGCAAGTGATACAACAATACTTTCTATAATTCTCTGTGCTCATGATCGCTCCTCAATTAATCTTTCAGCTCTTCGAAATCTGGCTTTTCTCTCACAAAGCAGTCAGGGCAAGGAAAGTCATCCGGAATATCTTTCCATAGCGTTCCTGCAGGATAGCCTTCGTGCTCAGCGCCTTTGCTTTCGTCATAAATGTAGCCACAATCTGGGCATTCATATTGAGCCATGTCTTTGCTCCTTTATTAAGTTTTGATATGTCGTTGTATTAAATAATCATCGAGTAGGCCAAAACGCATATCGCGCTCGCTGCAAACACACCATGCAGGCACTGCAAGATCAAAGGTTTCGACCTACCTTTGAGTACTTTTCTGAACAGTTGATACGAACCAATGACCACACCTAGAGTGAGCACAAGTCCTACCCAGTTCCATGAGTTGGTAGTATCTGCTGAATGCGCATCATACAGACCCAGTATCAGCAGAACCGAAGCACCTGAGGCGGCTAATCCATGAACAGTGATCATCCACTTTCTTATGGCTCGTTTTTGTATTCTGTTTTTAAGCAGGAATGAGCCAAACCCTGCGACTCCGATCAGAGCCAATAAAGAAAGTACAAGCATGGACGCACCTAAACCCGTTCAGTAATTGTGTTCTAATCCCGTTAGACTTAGCCTGCCTAGGCAGCCTTCTCTACTTCAGGGTGATGGTGACGAGAGAAGATCTCGTCGCGCTTAGTGGGCTCGATATTTACCTTGTCCATATCTCCACCAGCCCATTTCACAACCTTCGGATCCATTACCGAAAACCAAACCGGTGGAATCATCGCTAATACGAACATCCATGGGTATCCGGCAGGAAGAGAAGGTACACCATGATAATCACGGAGAACTTGGTAAGCGCGAGTCGGATGCGCGTGGTGGTCAGAGTGACGTTGTAAGTGCAGGAGAATCAGATTGGAAATTTTCTGATTCGAATTCCAGGAATGGTGTGGCTGACAGCGCTCGAATCGCCCAGTCTTTTCGTTCTTCTGCCTGAGCAAACCATAATGTTCAATGTAATTTGCACACGTCAGCTGCCAGTAGCCGAATGCAGCCACAATCGACAGAAATGGAATCATCACAGGCCCAAAGTAAGCTAGCAGCATGCTGTACAATGCAACAGTTGCAAGAGCGGGCTGGATAATCTCATTCTGTAACGACCACTCTGACTTACCCTGTCGCTTCAACCTTGCGCTTTCCAGCTCCCATGCTCGGCGAAATGCCCCAGGCACTTCTCGTTTTACGAATTGATAGATAGACTCGCCCATTCTTGATGATGCAGGATCTTCAGGCGTCGACACATCTTTGTGATGGCCTTTGTTGTGCTCGATAAAAAAGTGCCCATATCCCGGTAAAGCTAGAGCCATCTTTGCAAAAAACACCTGCGTTCGGTCATTGACCTTATGGCCCATCTCGTGGCCAAGGTTAACGCCAATTCCAGCGGCTAAACCTGCTGTTAAGGCTCCACCAATAAAGTTAAACCAGGACCATTCGTATTGAGATACCGTATAGGCACATGCAATCACCGCTGCCCAAAGCAAAGGAACGGTCAGGTACATCACTTTTTTGTAGTAAGGCTCTGATTTAAGCTCTTCGACCATTTTTTCGGTTGGATTCGCTTCATCATCACCAAAATAGCTATCTAGTGCCGCTATTCCGAAATACCAGAATACGATTGTTGTCCATAACCATAGGCCATTTCCTGTTGTAACCGCTAGATAACATGATCCGATAGGCGCTAAAGGTAAAATCAGCGAAATGATGTAAGCGTATTTTTTTAATGACATCCAGGTGGTGATTTCACCCTCGCTTTGAGAGCGCGGGACCGAAAGCATTGCTGCCGCTTCTTTAGACATGAGATTTTCTCCGTTATTGTTAGTAAAACAATCTTATCGGGAGACGC
>NZ_LWFE01000281.1:0-662 GCF_001635675.1 Oleiphilus sp. HI0061
TGGTTGTGATCCATTTCCAAAACGTCATGACTAATAGAAGACTCACCATCGGCCATCGGCATGTCATCCGTAACGGTGTCGGGTCGATGGATCTGGCTGATCACATAGTTGTTGTCGCCCTCTCTTGTAATTTCTACGTGAAGAGTCATATCAGACTGTAAACCTTGAAGGTCTACATTTTTTGCGGCGGTAAAATTCATGGTCATGGCCGGCCATTGCCAGTCATCAATGGCATCATGCGCCAGCGTCAACATCCGGTGTTCGGGCATCAGGCTTTTAAGACGTGCGCCGACCCAGACCGATGTGGGAGCCATAGTCTCAGCCTTATCATCCGAACCATGATTCATGCGCCGAAAGTCCGAGGTTTTGCTGGACTCGGAATCAATCAGGAATTGTGCTGACGTCACAATGCGGTCGCCCTCATCAAGTCCCAATATGATTTCCGCCTGCTCATCGTTGATATTCCCAACCTGTACAGCAACGGATTTAAAACGGCCTTCGCCCTTGGCCAGCACAACACGGGATTGACTGCCGGTACGGATCAGCGCCTGACGGGGAATCAACAGAGTATCGTCCATCGGTGCCGTCTCAATGCGCATCTGCGCAAACATGCCCGGCTTCAGATAACCATCGGGATTGTGAAAATGTACTCGTATCTGTGC
>NZ_LWFE01000282.1:0-1087 GCF_001635675.1 Oleiphilus sp. HI0061
CGCCTTATTTTATTATTTCTTATATGCTTAGTACTTGCAGCATGCTCAACCCGTGACTTACAAGGAACCTTGGGGGGGGCTACTGCTCAGCGCTTAGTCACACATAGCATCGATGATCTGGTCAGAAGTATTGAAGATGAAAAGCTAGATGCACTCGAAGGTAAAAACGTTTATATCAACTCTTACTTTTTAAGTGATTCACCCCTTAAAGCTTATGCCGACAAACGTTTGGCGATTGAGTTAGAAAGCCGTTTCGGTATCAATGTTGTGGCCACACAAGAAGAGTCTGAACAGGTGATGACAGCCTTCTACACCTCTCTTGGCACAGACTTGGACAACTTTGGTATTGCCATACCCTTTGGCTATGTTCCAGGGGTCGCTGAAAACACTCAGCTAAACATCATCACTTTAGAGAAATTCCACGGTATCGCAGAAATGTATTACTACATCGGCGAAACCGGCAGCGAAAATCGTAGCCAAGTCTTACAGGCCAAGGTGAAGACCGATGCCCTAGGCCTGCCATTTATCACGATTCCGCTTTCTAATATCGACCGTCACGAAAGCTTATTTTAGCCTTCGCTCTATTCGCTATTATTAGTGTTTGCTTACTGCTTCTGCTCCATCAGCCAAGCGACTTGTTTCTCAAGCTCTTCAATTCGAGCGAAGAGCTCATCTGAAGACGCTGAAGAGTCGCTTACTGGTGTTGAAGGCTCTTGTATTTGCGTCATATCAGGCTCCCCACTGAGCAGGTGCATATAACGATCTTCCCGCTGTCCGGCAGACGACGGTAAGCGACACATCAATGGTGTTGTTCTGTTTAGCAGCTTATCGACTAAAGCAATTAGTTCTTCTGGCCCTGAAAACTCATACATTCTGCGGGTTCGGGTGAGAAGCTCATTCACCGTCTGCGGGCCTCGCAGCAAGAGCATGCAAAAGATAGCGTGCTCTGCGTCATTCATATGATATTCACGCGTCAGACGCTGGTCATATTTATCCGCTCTTGAACCGTACTCAAATTTTACCAAGGCCCGCTTCTGTAAGTCATAAAGGCTCTGTTGAACATCACCTTCAGAAAGATCCATCACCG
>NZ_LWFE01000283.1:0-1183 GCF_001635675.1 Oleiphilus sp. HI0061
AATTCGACTCACCTGACCTTTTTTTGCTGTAGAATGAAGCGCGATAAAAGAACGGCCATTCTCGGCCATATAAGCCCCCTCACAAAATCCAACTGCCCTCCGGTGCCTGAAAACTGCTGACCATTCATATGCTCTGCATTCACCTGCCCCGTCAAATCAACTTCGATTGCAGCGTTTACAGAAACCATATTATTGTTCTTACTGATCACTGCCGGATTATTCACCCAGGAAGCAGGATAACCAACGATCGAAGGGTTATCATCCATAAAGTCATACATCGCTTTGTCACCCAAAGCTAAGGTAAACACGTGCTTGTGCTGCATCCAGAATTTTTTCTTACCGGTCAGAACTCCCCACTGAATCAACCTAACCATCGCGGGCGAAAACAACTCAGAGTGCAGGCCTAAATTTCGGTGGCTATCTAACATTCCGAGCACCGCATTTGGCACACCACCAACTCCCATCTGCAATGTATCTTCATCATGGATATGTTCTGCAATCTGACTGGCAATTATCTTGTCTATTGGACCAGGCTCAGATAATTGCGTTTCGCACAGAGCCTCATCATGTTCGACCAGTGCATCAATCTCGGAAATATGAATGGTACATTCACCAAACGTTTTAGGCATATTCGAGTTAACCTCAACCACCACTCGCCTGGCTTTACGAATGACACTCGCGCCATAGTCGGCATTAGTCCCCAGACTAAAATAACCGTGTTTATCCATACTTGAGACTGCCACCATAAAACAATCCGGTGATATATGGGCAGTCAGCAAACGTCCAACCTGATGAAAATTAGTCGGTACAAACTGCATCCATGCTTCATCTTTTGACTCAGCCAGCGCTTGTCGGTCTGAGGCGCTTAAGAATAATGGCCTGGGCGAGATCCTCCCCGACAAAGACGGTTTAAGAAGCGTATTACGTAGATGTTCTGAGCCGTGCATGTAATACAAATTAAACGGCGCAACTCGCTCTTGTTCAGCGCATTCACTTAGCCAGCTAAGAAGTAGACGCGGCATGGCAACACTCATTCCCAGTATCAGGTTTGATACGCCAAGCATCTGCCCGGAAAGCTGCTCCTTGGAAATTTTCTTCGATTGATAAACGGCTTCAAGCATCTTGCTACTCCCCTTAAGATTCTTTTACTGTAAACCCAGTTTGAACAAACATTCTTAAGGCG
>NZ_LWFE01000284.1:0-676 GCF_001635675.1 Oleiphilus sp. HI0061
TGCTTTTTTAAGCAACTATATTAAGCAAGTCCCTAGCTTCAGCTCGCTCACGCCATGTATAATGTCGGCCATTTTTTATCGTATGCCAAGCGAAAGTCAGGCACTCGACCTCTAGCCATTTTTAACGAGTAAGCATCAACGATTATGGATAAGACCTACCAACCTAGCGAAATAGAACAGTCTTGGTATAAAACCTGGGAAGAAAGCGGCTACTTCAAGCCTTCAAATGAAGGCCAGCCCTACACCATTATGATTCCGCCACCGAATGTCACCGGTAGCTTGCATATGGGACATGCCTTCCAGGACTCTAT
Organism: Oleiphilus sp. HI0061; assembly: GCF_001635675.1. Taxonomy (NCBI): domain Bacteria; kingdom Pseudomonadati; phylum Pseudomonadota; class Gammaproteobacteria; order Oceanospirillales; family Oleiphilaceae; genus Oleiphilus; species Oleiphilus sp. HI0061. The sequence continues at coordinate 312 of NZ_LWFE01000284.1, forward strand.
TATGGATGCCCTAACCCGCTATCACCGCATGAAAGGTCATAACACTTTATGGCAGGTCGGTACCGACCACGCGGGTATCGCAACTCAAATGGTTGTTGAGCGCAAGCTTGCTGCTGAAGAAGGCAAAACTCGCCATGACCTCGGACGTGAAGCCTTTCTCGATAAAATCTGGGATTGGAAAGAAGAGTCCGGTGGCACAATTACCCGTCAGCTTCGTCGTTTAGGTGCTTCTGTCGATTGGGACCATGAACGCTTCACGATGGACGATGGCTTTTACAAAGCCGTTCAGGAAGTATTTGTTCGTTTATACAAAGATGACTTAATCTATCGCGGCAAGCGTTTGGTAAACTGGGATCCTAAGCTTC
>NZ_LWFE01000285.1:0-945 GCF_001635675.1 Oleiphilus sp. HI0061
AAGCGAGCTAGAAGAACTGCACTGGTTGTTTAAACGCGCAAACGGCTATAGTGAACTGGAAGTGAGCCAAAAGCGAAGCGCCCTTGAAAAGGTACTAATGCCAGACACCCTAGAAGCGCATCAAGCACGTTTGAAAGAGGCCGGGTTTACTCACTCCCACCTTTGGTATCAATGTTTCAACTTTATGTCGCTGATAGCGATTAAAGCAGCTTAGGTATAACGATGGATTTCTACCCTCTCTATGACGACTTATTTGCTTTCATGCGCAGCAACAAGCTCGAACCCTGGTTGGAGACTTTAATCCCCCTACTCAAACATAAGCTTCAAGAAAAGCCTCATGGTGACTTAAAGCGTTGGTTGGAGGCCTATCATTCTCTGCCAGTTTTAAACTCCGACATCGTCAATCTAGATGCTTCACGTGTTGGTGCCGACAGCAAGGAAGGCCTAAATAGTGATACGTTTAAACAGCTTGAACAAGCACTTAGAGGTTTAATACCCTGGCGAAAAGGACCCTATGACTTATTCGGCGTTCATATCGATACGGAGTGGCGATCAGACTGGAAATGGGAACGTATCAAAGACCACATCACCCCCTTAAAAAACCGGATTATACTCGATGTAGGCTGCGGTTCTGGTTATCACTGCTGGCGTATGTTGGGCGAAGGCGCACAAAATGTTATTGGGATCGACCCGAACTTTTTATTCTTACTACAGTTCGAGACTCTAAAGAAATATTGTGGCCCTCAAGCACCCATCCATTTGCTCCCAGTACGAATGGAAGATGTGACACCACAGCTAGAGGCCTTTGACACAACTTTCTCAATGGGCGTGCTTTACCATCGCCGCTCACCTATCGATCACCTATTGGAGCTCAAGGGGACCTTGCGCCAGGGCGGCGAACTGGTGCTGGAAACGCTCATTTGTGAAGGTGAGCTAGGCTATAGT
>NZ_LWFE01000286.1:0-1227 GCF_001635675.1 Oleiphilus sp. HI0061
GCGTTTCTTGAATAAGGCGTATTAACGCTTTGAGAACTGAGGCTTCTTACGCGCTTTGCGTAGACCAACCTTCTTACGCTCTACTGCACGCGCATCACGAGTAACCCAACCTGCTTCACGCAGTGCTGGACGCAACGTTTCGTCATACTCCATTAGAGCACGAGCAATACCGTGACGAATCGCACCAGCTTGACCAGTTGTACCACCACCTTTTACAGTGATTTTTACATCAAGCTTATCGGCCATCTCTACCAACTCTAGAGGCTGACGAACAACCATCTGAGCAGTCTTACGACCAAAAAACTGATCTAGTGCACGGCCATTGATCTCAATATTACCGCCACCAGATTTTAGAAATACGCGCGCCGCAGAAGTTTTACGACGACCAGTTCCATAATTATATGTAGTTGACATAATCGCCTTCCGTTAAATATCTAAAACTTGCGGTTGTTGTGCAGTATGAGGATGAACATCACCAGCATACACTTTTAGCTTTCTGAACATTTCACGACCTAGAGGTCCGCGTGGCAACATGCCTTTAACCGCACCTTGAATAGCACGCTCAGGAGCTTTATCGATCAATTTTTCGAAAGAAATCGACTTAAGACCACCGATATAACCAGTATGTCTGTGATAAATCTTATCTTTAGCCTTGTTACCTGTTACTGCAACTTTCTCTGCATTAACAACAACAATGTAATCACCTGTATCAACATGAGGTGTGTATTCTGGCTTATGCTTGCCCCTTAAACGGCTCGCAATTTCACTTGATAAGCGACCAAGTGTTTTGCCTGTAGCATCTACTACATACCAGTCACGCTTTACGCTTTCTGGCTTTGCACTTAACGTTTTCATTTATTCCGCCTTTAGCTCCAATGAGCCTTTACAAAATCCAAGTTCGATGGCAATTTCGCCATTCGGATGTCACGAATTATCGCGGTTTCACATATTGAGACGGGGCTGTACTCGCAAAGCTACACCGATAATTTTAGGGCGCGCAGTATAATATAATTAAACACAATTAATCCAGAACTAATTTAGTTTTTCTTTCATTGCCCCGCATAAAAAATTTCTTCGGCATTATCTCTCAAGGCTGCAGCCAAGATTTCAGGGCTTTCAGAGCGAATATTACATAGCGCCGAAAAAACCTGACGAATATCCGAAGGACAACCAAACTCTCGCCTCAACCCGGAAACTCTCATATCCGGGCTATCCGTCTCCAACAAC
>NZ_LWFE01000287.1:0-1008 GCF_001635675.1 Oleiphilus sp. HI0061
AATGATGCCGTGCGAGTCCTGTCTCGCCGAGTTCAAGATATCAAAGGGCTTATTCTGGTAAAACGTACTAAGATTGATGCCAGTAAAAATGGCATTATTGAGGAAGAAGCACAAGCAGCCAATCGCCAACGACAGGGCTTGAAGGTTTTCGAGACGACCTTGAAAAAGCTCGAAAAGTATAAGTCCGATATCGATAACAATGAACACGACATTGTTGAATTGCATAACGAGTTAAAAAAAGTTAAAGATGAGTTCGACAAGAAAATTCGTCGCCTTGAAGTGATTACCGGTAAGACTGCCAGTGATTATGCCAAGCTTCTGCAAGATTTAAGTGACGACAATAAAGACAAACCCCAGACTCCCTCTGAAGAAGCACAAACAAACGATAACAATCCTTAGCCTAAACTATTACCCTAAAAGCGGACGTCTGCTTCATTAAGTATTTAATCTAACCTTAACAAAGCAAACGTGATCGTGTTATGAGTAATACTTAGGCTCAGTTCTGAGCCCCATCAACAAACTAACGCACATCGCAAGCAACACAAAGGTAAATGGCAACCCTGAAGAGATAGCACCTGCTTGCAGCGCTTGTATTGCTTCGGTCCCTCCTATCCATAACAAGGCAGCCGCGATTGCGCCTTCAATAGTTGCCCAGTAGATACGTTGGGGTACGGGCGCATCAATTTTNCCACCTGCTGTAATGCTATCAATGACCAAAGACCCTGAATCGGAAGAAGTAATAAAGAATACCAATACAAGGAGAATAGCGATCATCGATAGAAGCTGACTCATGGGCAGCTCATCGAACATCTGAAACATGGCAAGCGGGACATCCGTTAGACCATTTGCTCCAAGCTCACCGACACCGTTCACAACTTGATCGATGGCAATACCACCATAGACCGACATCCATATTACAGTCACTGCGGTTGGCACGAGTAGCACGGCACAGAGGAATTCGCGGATAGTTCTGCCTTTAGATATACGCGCAATAAACATTCCGACAAA
>NZ_LWFE01000288.1:0-943 GCF_001635675.1 Oleiphilus sp. HI0061
ACGTCTTGGTGCCGATGAATTTGGCATACTCACCTACAACAAAGATAAGCGTCAAGCTATTTAGATTGCGAAAACCATACAGACCGCAATAAAAGACCTAAACTTCACCTGGCATGGAAAAAGTTTCACGACCAGCATTAGTATCGGCATTGTTTCAATTAATAATAAAACCTCTTCGGTCCAGTCCGTTCTGAGCTGTGCTGACATGGCCTGCAATGTCGCCAAAGAAAAAGGTCATGACGGCCTTAAATGGTACAGTGAAGATGACCCAGAGCACTTACAACGGCGAAGTGAAATGCAATGGGTCAGCCGCATTAAACGAGCGATAGCTGATGATTTGTTTATACTCCACTTCCAGAGCATGAAAGGCCTCCAAAAACACTGTAGTGGCGGTGCACACGGCGAGTTTCTGGTTCGACTTAATGATGACTCAGAACTGATTTACCCCGGCTCCTTTATTCCCGCAGCCGAGCGCTACAAACTTATGCCACGTTTACATAGATGGGTGGTAAAAAATGCGTTTAAGTACTTGGCTGAATCAGGTTTAGGGTATCAGGATCAAGGAACATTTTTCATCAACTTGTCAGGTAATTCACTTAGTGACGCCTCTTTCTTTGAAGATATTCGGCATTTACTAAAAGAGTTTGAGTTCATTCCTGAACGTATTTGCTTCGAGATTACCGAAACCAGTGCTATCGACAACCTTAAGGATGCCGTAGAGTTTATTTCCGAGATCAGAGAAGAAGGTTTTAAATTTGCACTCGATGACTTTGGTGCTGGGATGAGCTCCTTTTCTTATCTTAAGAAGATTCCAGTAGATTATCTGAAAATTGATGGCAGCTTTGTCTTGAACTTGTTACACGATCCGATTGATCGTGGAATTGTTGAAGCTTGCAATGNANTAGNCATTAAGCGGCCAACTATCCAATTACCGAAGAAGATA
>NZ_LWFE01000289.1:0-890 GCF_001635675.1 Oleiphilus sp. HI0061
AGCGATTCGGCGCGTGATACCTACAAAATATATGCCCAATTTGACGACCTAGGCGGTCTCGCTGTTAGAGGACGGGTGTCATTATCTGGTGTAACGGTTGGAAAGGTTAGCGGGATCAGTCTTGATGAGCAGTCTTACACAGCGCTGGTAGAGATGGAAATATATTCATCTGTTGATCAGCTGTCAGCAGATAGTGTCGCATCGATTCAGACGGCCGGTTTACTGGGAGAGAAGTATGTTGATCTCAGTGTTGGTGGGGAAGAAGAGCTATTGAAAGACGGCGATACCATTTTTGATACGCAGTCTGCGATGAATTTAGAGAAAATTATTGGTGCGTTCGCCTCGGGCCAGATAGATCTCTAATTAATGGTGTAATGACTAGTTTTGGGTAGTTCCTAATCTGGTTCACTTTTATTTGATAAGAATTTAACGTTATGAATAAAGCATTTAAGTTGGTTACTCTTTGGCTGGTTTTGGCGCTTGGTATTGCAGCAGCTCAAGTATCTTACGCAGCGACCACGACCGCAAGTCAGGGTCTGGAGTCTGAAGAAATCAGGCTGACTGTTGAGAAAAATGTTACTGAAGTGTTGGAATTATTTAAGGTAGAAAGGGAATACTACGAAACTGATCCAGAGCGCTTTTTAGCGAGTATGGATGGTGCACTAAATAAAATAGTGGACTTTCGTCGTATCGCTGCACGTGTCATGGGAAAGTATGGCCGCAGGGCTTCTAAGGAACAAAAAAATCGATTTGTTTCGGTTTTTAAAGATAGTTTGTATACGACCTATACCAAAACATTGGTGGAAAGTGGTGTCTTTGATATCAAAGTAACAAAAGCCAAGCTTAATAGCCGTAGTGATAAGAAAGCTGTGGTTGATATGCAAGTGATA
>NZ_LWFE01000290.1:0-1042 GCF_001635675.1 Oleiphilus sp. HI0061
GGAATCGGGGTATTTCTATTTGGTATTGATCAACTAGAGAAGGCCTTGAAGGCTTTAAGCAGTCGTTCCTTGAAAGTCATGCTGCGCAAGCATACAACTCATCCTTTAAAGTCGATACTAGGTGGGACGGTCGCAACAGCCATTCTGCAGAGCAGTTCGGTTGTTGGCTTAATGACGCTGGCCTTTGTCGGGGCCGGTATTCTCGATATGCGCAATGCGCTGGGGATCATTCTAGGGTCTAATCTGGGAACAACGTTTACCGGCTGGATCGTTGCAACCTTGGGCTTTAAGCTCAGTTTGTCTGCTTTCTATCTACCGATGCTGGGTCTGGGGTGTTTAGGTTTAGTTAGCTTTGGTGATGATAAAAAGCTCCGTCACATGAGTCGCCTATTAATGGGCTTAGGGCTGTTGCTGATGGGCTTGGTGCTGATGAAAGATAGCATTGAGGCTTTTTCGCAAAGCTTCGATGTCTCTATATTCAAAGAGTATGGAATTTTTGTTTTTTTTCTAGTGGGCGTTATCTTCACGGCCATCATTCAATCCAGCTCCGCGACAATGATGATCACCTTGAGTGCACTTAATGCTCAAATAATTGGATTAGATCAAGCGGCGGCATTAGTGATCGGTGCAGACCTAGGAACCACCGGCACTGTTATGCTCGGTGCCTTAAAAGGAACGCCAATTAAAAGGCAGGTGGCAGCAGCGCACTTCTTTTTCAACCTGATCACCGATTTATTGGCACTCCTATGTTTGCCTTTGCTGTTGAAAATTATCAATGATGTCTACCAAGTCGAAGACCCTTTACTTGGTTTGGTCGCCTTCCACAGTACCTTTAATGTAATTGGTATTTGCCTCTTTATTCCCTTTTTGGGGGCATTTGCACGCATGCTGGAAAGGCTCTTCAAAGAAGATACCAGTGCCATTAATTGCCATATCAAGTCAATTCCAGAAGGTGAAGTGGAAGAATCCCTCTTGGCCCTGGAGTCAGAGTCAATTCATCTATTTAGCCGTGTATTGGTGTTAAATCTGGCCTGTTTTAATA
>NZ_LWFE01000291.1:0-14286 GCF_001635675.1 Oleiphilus sp. HI0061
AATTTGTAGGTCGAAATATGTAGCCCGAATAACCGTAATAACATATTGTTTTATTGGTTTAATATTAGCTTTCACCTACATTTTTGTCATATTCCGTATTCGTATAAGCTTTTTTCGACCGTTGCTATTACCCATGCTTAGAAGCGAAACAAGGCTTACCCTGTGCCGCGTATATTAGAGCCGGTCATGATGGCACAGGTACAATTCGTGCTCTCGAAACCATTACCACTGGCCTTAAGTGGCGATGGGTACAGGAGCCCCTTTTACTAAAAGGCGCTTACCAAAAAGAGTTTGAGAGCCATTGCTCGGAATTAGGTGGCGCAATGGCATGTGCACTTGATCAGGGAATCATTTAGAATCTATTTCATTCCAATACCGATTTAATAAAAGGCAAATCACCCGTGTTAAAAATCATTGTTGTCATACTTGTTGTTGCACTTGCAGCATTCATCGTCCACCGCACTAATCAAAACAAAAAGCTAGCCGTTGAGAATCAACAATTAGGCAGTGAGTTTCTTGCCCAAAACATGACCAAAGAAGGCGTTGTCACAACCGAGTCGGGTCTTCAATATAAGGTACTTCAAGCCGGTACGGGAGAAGCCCACCCTACTGCAAACGATAAAGTTAAAGTTCATTATCATGGCACCTTAACTGATGGCACTGTCTTTGATAGTTCCGTAGCTCGCGGACAACCTATCTCTTTTGGCTTGAATCAAGTTATCAAAGGCTGGACTGAAGGTCTGCAACTTATGGTGGTTGGCGAGAAGACCCGATTATTTATTCCGAGCGAACTTGGCTACGGAAATAGAGCTGCTGGCGCCATCCCGGCTGGCTCGGTACTAATTTTTGATGTTGAGTTGCTTGGCATCAATGAATAAACAACTATAGTGAGATATAACTACTCGTAACAGAACAATTACGAGTCTTTTTAAGATAACGGAGAATAGAATGAAGCTTGTTACTGCGATAATCAAACCTTTTAAACTTGATGATGTACGTGAAGCACTATCAGAAATCGGTGTTCAGGGTATAACAGTTACTGAAGTTAAAGGATTTGGTCGCCAGAAAGGTCATACAGAGTTGTATCGTGGCGCTGAGTACGTTGTAGACTTTCTACCAAAAGTTAAACTAGAAGTAGCGATCAGTGAAGATATGCTAGATAAAGTTATCGAAGCGATGACAAATGCAGCCAATACTGGAAAGATCGGCGACGGAAAGATATTTGTTTCATCACTTGAGCAAGTGATTCGAATCCGTACTGGCGAAACCGGTAGTGACGCTGTATAGATAAGCCTATAATGCGAGTAGTGAGCTACTCGCATTGTTTCAGCTTCAAAGCAGCTAACTAAAAGGAGGCACAAATGAAACATCCAACAAGATGGGTATTCATTCTAAGCTTTCTTCTTTCTTTACAAGCCTCTCTTAGCTATTCACAAGAAAAAACTTCGCTTACCTCTCCCGACAATAAATCTACTATCATTCTTGGCTATAAAGAAGGCAGCAAACCGCCCTATATCGGCAACAAAAATGATAATAGCGGTGCATACCGAGAACTTTTCTCTAAAGCAGCAGAGATGATAGGACTCTCACTTGAAATCGTAAGGTTACCTAAAAAACGTGTTTATCATCACCTTAAAGAAGGTGATATCGATTTCTATCCCTCGTCTGGTTTTTCAGAAAAAAGATCACAGTTTTTATATTGGCTGGACAATGGCTTTCTATCGAAACAAGCCTTAGTCTCAGACATTACAGACTTCGAAATAAAAGACTTTAAGAAGGCGAAAGGTACTTTGCTTGTCCCTTTAGGAGGTAGCTCCGCTGAATATGCCAAAGGTGCTCCTCAAGTAAGCATTCAGAAAATGGGCAAGTTGCCTATTGATAAAGCAATTCAGGCACTGAAACTAGGTAGAGGTAATTTCTACGTATATGATATAGATATCTTGGATTATTACTTAAAACGAAACCGCATTAAGCAGTTTAGTGACATTGGCCTTCGGCTTCACCCAAATGCAATTGAGAAGGAATACTCTTCGTTAAAAGCGGCCTTCTCTATTAATTCAAAACACTTTAAGCAACAACAAAATAGCAGATTTGATAAAAACAGCGCTTTAGGCTTTAACAATCAAAAAACCAGTCCCCATAAAGGCTCCGCTGCTTATCAATTCCAACAAGCATTAAAGCACTTACAAGAAAGCGGATATACTCAGACGGTTTATCAAAAATATTTTAAGTAATTAGAAAGAGGCTCACTATAAGCAAGCCCTCACTAGTAAAGAGGTCGGCTATGCTAAAGCTTTAGCATTTCTCAATAATTCTCTTGCCCGCTCTACAACCGGCAAATCAATCATCTTGCCTTTATATTCAACAGCTCCCTTGCCTGCAGCCAAGCCTGCTTCAAATGCTGCAAGCAAACCTTCAGCATGTTCTACCTCTTCCGCGCTAGGCGTCAATACTGCATTAATGACTTCTACTTGCTTAGGATGAATACAGAAGGCTCCTACAAAACCTAGCTGCTTGGCAAACTTAACCGTTTCAGTAAATGCATCAATATCGCTGTAGTCAGCTATCGAACCTGGAAAACCCAAAGGCATAATGTTGGCACGACGACAAGCAAATGCCAGCATCTGATTTGGCAGCAACAAGGTTTGAGGAAGTGGCTGCATGCCAGCTGTCGCCGAGAAATCTTCAGAGCCTAAAGTCATCGCCACAACACGCGGGTCTGCTGAGGCGATTTCATCCAGTTTGGGTAAAGCATCAACCGACTCAATCATTGCAATAATCGCTGTATGCCCTTGAGGAATATTTCGCTCCTGTTCCAATTTAGAAATCTTAGCGGCGAACTTCCGTAACTGGTCAGCAGACTCAACCTTTGGCACTACAATCGCGCTAACATGCTCACTGACCGACGCGACAACATCGCCCATGGCAAAGCGCTCATCAAGGTTGATTCTTACCAATGCAGCAGCACCATCCTGGCTAACCGTTTTCGCAGCCGGGACCACACACTCTCGAGCTTCTGCTTTTTGCTCTAGCGGAACACTATCTTCCAAGTCCAGAATATAAGCATCAGCACCACGCGTATGCGCTTTGGCGACGAATTTCTCAATGTGCACAGGGATAAACAAGGCCGTACGCCAGCCTGGGTAGTCTAATTTCTTCATTTTATTCTCGCTCACGAATCCTTAGGCCAAACTTGCTTTAATTGTCATACAAGTAAAACCATCATTATCAGCAGACCATAGGGATAAATCATCGCCATCCCGCTTACCAGACACGGTAAACACCGAGGTATCAAACGTCGGTCTAACCGCTCGGAACTTGAAGGTTTTCAAAGATTTATCGGCAATATTATGACGTTTAAGTTCTAACAATAAAGTCACCAGCAATGGCCCATGAACAACCAAGGCAGGATACAGCTCTTCGTTTACCGCGTAGTCGCGATCATAATGAATACGATGGCCGTTATAAGTCAGCGCCGAGTAGCGGTATAGCAACACTGGGTTTGGCGTGATTTCTTGCGAAAAATCGGCTTCAGAAAGCGCAGGCTTGCCTGGTGGCAACTCAGCTCTTTCTGTTGGTTGCTCCCGGTAAACAATATTCTGTACCTGGCTGATACACAGCTCACCCGCTTGTGAAATATCATGGCGAACATTAACGAAAACCAACACGCCGGTACTACCCGTTTTAAGTTCAACAGATTCAATCGTCGATAATCGAGAGGCCGGCTGGCCAATAATCAAAGCCTTATGACACTCAACCTCACCGGCCGCCCACATCCTGCGAGGAAGTGGTACAGGGGGTAAAAAGCCACCTTTATCCGGGTGCCCATCAACACCTGTTGCACTGGCTTTTGGCGTTGGCAGAAAATACATCCACTCCCAAAATGGAGGTAAGGCATCACCTTTCTCGGGTAGAGTCTCGTTATCAAGTGCCGCAGCCAAAGCTTGCGCCTGAAAAAGACTAATATCATCTTCTTTGGTTTCTTGCTTTCCTACCCACTGCTGCAAGTACTCAATATCTATATCGCTCATAGAGACTCCCTTGGATCTTTTATAGCTAAAATTCTTATATATTTGATTTACGAATATGTTCGAACTGGAAATTTAAGCGCAACACATAATAATGCAGAAACTAATCACTTAATGACTCGATACCAAACAAATCTAACAACCAATCTGCTTTTTCATTCTTGCCATCTTCAGCTGCTCGTCTAACACTAATCGTAGGATGGTGAATTAGTTTATTCGTTAAGCCCCTAGATAATTGAGTAATTACCTGTTCGGCGTCCGCACCTCCACGCAAGGCATTTAGAGCGCGCTCTAATTCCTTCTGCTGAAGCGTCTCTGCATGTGATCTAAAGCGTTTCAAACTATCACCAACTGAAGAAACACGCTGACGATTAAGAAAATATTCACTTCCCTCAAGAATCATCCGCTCAGCTTCTTGAGCAGCGCCTTCTCGGTTTTTTACATTCTCATCAATAACATCTTTTAAGTCATCAACGGTATAAAGGTAAACATCAGATAACTCTCCTACCTGAGGTTCAATATCTCTTGGTACCGCTATATCCACCATAAAGAAAGGTCGGTGCTTACGATGCTTTAAAGCTCTCTCTACAGCCCCCTTGCCTAATATAGGCAAGGAGCTAGCCGTCGACGCAATCACAATATCGGCATCGATTAATAAATCTGGAATATCACCTAATAAAGCTGCCTCACCTTCAACCAGACTCGACAGATCCTGGGCACGAGCCAGCGTTCGATTTGCAATTATGATCTTTTTAATACCACTTTGTTTCAGGTGCCTAGCCACTAACTCAGTGGTTTTACCCGCCCCGATAAGTAAAGCAGTATTGTCTGAAAAATCTGAGAAGAGCTGGCGAGCCATATTGACGGCAGCAGCGGCGACCGACACTGGGTTTTCACCAATCGCCGTATCAGTGCGTACTTTCTTGGCGACAGAGAAACAATGTTCAAAGAGCCGACCTAGTTTCCCTTGAACAGCCTGATATTCTTGTGCTGAAGCATAGGCTGATTTCAGCTGCCCTAAAATCTGTGGCTCTCCCAGAACAAGAGAGTCCAAGCCAGCAGCAACACGCATTAAATGAACAACCACATCTTTACCATCATAGACAAAGCTACAGTTTTCGAGGTCTTCTGAATTAACACAATGATAGTCAGCCAACCAAGTCTGCAACATCGCAACATCAATTGCATGATTGCCAGCACAGTATATTTCTGTTCGGTTACATGTCGATAAAATAACCGCTTCATTAACATTCGGCAGTTTTTTGATTGACTCCAACGCGATATCGAGACGTTGTAAATCAAACGCAACTTTCTCTCGAACGTCGACAGTTGCAGTCTTATGATTAATTCCAAACGCCAAAAACGACATGTATACCAAGCAATTTGATTTAAAGCGGCTATTCTACAAATAGAATACATAGAAAGCCAATGACACAGAGCAAGTTCTTAGAGCTAGAAGCCACTTATTTTATGATTAAAGCCTCGACAGCACGACAAAAAGTAGTTCAAACAAATGAACCCTAGCACATGGCCAAACTATACGAACGGTAAGTTGACACCTTAAACCCATCTGTCATCATAAAACTCGTCAAGCCTCAATTATTTAAAAGAGATTCAGATTGAAAGCACTACTCAAACTTATATTAATTTCATCACTTTTCTCACTCAGCGCCTGCTCTAGCCTAATGAAAGCAAAGCAATCTGAGACAGATACCACCGCAAGTAGTGAAAAGCTTTCATCTGAGACATCTCCAGAGTATCAAGATTTCGACCTAAATAAAGACACGCTCTACGACCTGCTTGTTGCAGAGGTTGCTGTCCAGCGTCAAGAATTCAATATCACCTTGCTTAACTATATCCAACAAGCGCGCATGACAAGAGATTTAGGTGTTGTTAAGCGTGCTGTAAATGCAGCTCAATACATGAAAGACATGGAGGCCATAAAGGAAATGGCAATCCTTTGGGTTGATATAAAGCCAGACAGCATTCCGGCACATCAACTTCTGACCTATCAGTATTCCCTTTCTCGCGAATACGAACAGGCCATGCAACATATCGAAAAGATTATCGAGCTTGGCGGTGATGCCCGAGTAGACGGCCTTGCAGTCAGCTCAAGCGCCCTCCCTCTTGAAGATAAAGAAGCCATCCTCCTACTTTATCAATCTTTATATGCAAAATACCCTAACAATCATGAGATTGGATATAGCTACGCACTCACTCAACGCAATTTGAAAGAATACGACGCGGCACTTGAAATCATCGAGCCTATACTAAACGCCGCACCAGAATTCGAAGCAGCCTCAGTCCTCAAGGCCAACGTTCTCTATGATAAAGGTCAACTGGAAGAGGCTATTGAATATGCAGGTGACAAGTTTGACGATTTCCCCTCAAATCATAATCTTGGTCGTCTATATGCAACAATGCTAATAGAAAACAAACAACTCGATGACGCCGAGGAGGTATTCTATTCACTACTGACTAAATACCCCCAAGCATCGCGGTTAAAACTATCGCACGCTATTGTCATGCTAGAGAATAAAAAAGTTGAAGAGGCTTCTGCAGCTTTCGAGCAGCTAATCGACTCCAATCAACACGCTAATGAAGCCTACTATTATTTAGCCCGTATTGCTGACAGCCAAGGTAATTTCAATGACGCTATCGATCTCTACCAGAAAGTAAGCGCTGGCGTTCATTATGAAGTATCTCTTGAGCGCTCAAGTTTCCTAATGGTTCACAACGAACAGCAAGACGAGATGCTAAACAGACTCGCTGAATTGAGAAAGAAACCTGGAGCAAGCCCTCTTAAGTTATGGCTACTGGAAGTTAAATTACTATCTAGTGCAGGTGAAACAGACCGCATGAATGCCTCACTCAACGCCGCCATTCAAGCATTCCCCGAAGATGACCAGCTACTCTACGCTCGAGCAATGAATCGAGAAGCAGACGATGATTTGGCAGGAATGGAGCAAGATCTAAGAAAGCTAATAGAACTGAACCCGAACAATGCGATTGCTATCAATGCACTTGGCTACACCTTGGCCGACCGAACCGATCGTACTCAAGAAGCATTTGAACTAATTCAAAAAGCTTTAGCGCTCAAGCCGAATAACCCCGCCATTTTAGATAGCATGGGCTGGGTACTATATCGACTTAAGCAAAATAAAGAAGCATTGGTATTCTTGTTCAAGGCCTTTCAACAATTCCAGGATGGAGAAGTCGCAGCACACTTGGGTGAAGTTCTTTGGTCTCTAAATCAAACAACAGAGGCTCGAGATGTTTGGAGCAATGTTCTTCGGAAGTATCCTGAACACGAAGTACTTCTTGAGACCATCAACAGACTCGACCCTGAATTACTAATTATAATTGAGAATCCGCCCACGGAAGATGAACAAGCTACTAACAAAGAAACCAGCTCAGCTTCAACTCCCGAAACCGAGCAAGTAACACCCGAAGCGCCCAAAGAATAGTTTGTAATGATAGCTCTAGGCATTTCAAGTAAAACGAGCACTCACCTCACCCGGGCGCTGTTCATACTAATGACGCTCGTTTTATCTGCATGCACCAGCCTTCAACAAACCGTACCTCACAAAACATCAAGAGAAACTCCAATTGAATGGCCTCTTACCGCCCAAAAGATTGATAACATCCGAAACTGGAAACTCATTGGCAAGATTGGCATAAGAACACCTGAAGAATCCCTTACTGTAGCAATCAATCAATGGCACCAAGCTGAATCAAGCTTTGTGATCGACCTTTCCTCAACCTTTTTCGGCCTTGGCGCATCCAAGCTACAGGGAAACCCTCATTTATTAACGATTATCGAAGCCGGTGAGCAGCCTGTCAGCTCGTATGAACCAGATCTCTTGATCTATCAGGCTTTAGGGTTTCCTCTTCCGATTTCATTACTGCCCTGGTGGGTTAAAGGAATTCCTGTTGCCGACAGCCAACACGAGTTAGAATTTGACGCTCAGGGCTACCCTGCCAGCCTAATACAAAATGGTTGGCACTTAACTTTCAGCAAACACACCCTCATCGACGGCCTTCCACTGCCCGGAAAGATTAAGCTCGAACGAGATAAGGTGCGAATTATTCTAGCGATTAAACAATGGACCCGACTTTAAGCCTGACATCTCCAGCCAAGCTAAACCTGTTCTTGCACATCAATGGCAGACGAGGGCCTGAGCAATCGCACCCAGGCTATCATGAGCTACAAACTGTTTTTCAGTTATTAGACCGCGGTGACATGCTTCATTTTTCTGCCAATCAAAGTGGAAAAATAGAAATCACCCCGGAAATTGCCGACATTCCTCCTGAAGAAAACCTGATTTTTATCGCCGCACAAAGACTCAAAGAAGCAGGCATTCTACTCGATAAAGGTAGCCACTTATTAGGCGCCAAGATTCATCTAGAAAAAAGTCTACCAATGGGCGGCGGGCTCGGTGGTGGAAGTTCCAACGCGGCAACAACACTTATCGCGCTCAATCATCTATGGGGACTTGAACTCGAAGAATGTCAATTAGCCAAAATAGCGGCAAAGATAGGTGCCGATGTGCCCGTTTTTGTTGAAGGCCGCAGCGCCTGGGCTGAAGGAATAGGAGATGAACTCTGCCCAATTCCAATGAGCGAAGAATGGTTCGTTGTATTGACCCCCGATTGCCACGTCAACACGGCTAAAATTTTTTCGCATGAAAGGTTGACAAGAGACACGCCAAAGAAGAGAATAGCGCCCGCTCTTGAGGGACATGGTTTAGATACCAGTTCAGAGAAATTTCTTAGCGATGAGTATCGCAACGATTTCGAAGCACTGATCTCAGAACTATACCCACAAATCAAGGAGGCAATACAGTGGCTAAGCCAGTTTGGTATTGCTAGACTTACAGGAACGGGAGCGTGCTGTTTCTGCATCGTCAAAGACGAGGCAACAGCAAAACAGGTTTTGAATGAAGCTAAGTCTAAATTCAAAGGCTTTATAGCCAAGGGAGTCAATCTCTCTCCTGCAATTCAAAGGCTAGATGAAGCTAAAAGGTTCGCAAGGGACCATTCGTAAGATAGCGCTTCGTTAATAGCAACACGATTATTGGGGTATCGCCAAGCGGTAAGGCAACGGGTTTTGATCCCGTCATGCGCAGGTTCGAATCCTGCTACCCCAGCCATATTTTCCCAGCTCAGAAAACAATCAAGCAAACAGCTAGAAACCTTCCGGATGAGGTCTAAACTACTGTATTAGTATTTTTACTATTCAGCCCGGGAAACTGCTTGAAAGAGCTGAAAGCCGAAACACTCAAGAGGTCTTGAACTCGCATGCCAAGAATGATGGTATTTACCGGTAATGCCAACCGCGAACTGGCTCAACAAGTTGTCGATGCACTACGTCTACCACTGGGCAATGCTAAGGTCGGTAAATTTAGCGACGGCGAAGTCACGGTTGAAATCAACGAAAATGTACGTGGTAAAGATGTATTCATCATTCAGCCTACCTGCGCACCAACCAACGATAACCTAATGGAGCTTATCGTAATGACTGATGCACTACGTAGAGCTTCTGCCTCACGTATTACTGCAGTTGTTCCTTATTTTGGTTACGCTCGCCAAGATCGACGCGTTCGCTCAACACGTGTTGCGATTACCGCAAAAGTGGTAGCAGACATGATCACAGGCGCTGGCGTTGACCGAGTATTAACGGTTGACTTGCACGCAGACCAGATTCAGGGCTTCTTTGATATTCCGGTAGATAACATTTACGGCACCCCCGTTCTTGTTGATGACATTCAACGCCGCATTCAAGACGACTTTATGGTTGTTAGCCCAGACGTTGGCGGTGTTGTTCGTGCACGCGCGATGGCAAAACGTCTTGGTGATGTTGACCTGGCAATTATCGACAAACGACGCCCTCAAGCTAACGTTTCTCAAGTAATGCACATTATCGGTGACGTTGAAGACAAAACCTGTCTACTGATCGATGACATGGTCGATACCGCTGGCACCCTATGTAAAGCTGCTGACGCCCTAAAGGAACACGGCGCCAAGAAAGTTTACGCTTACATTACGCATCCCGTGCTATCTGGCCCAGCTATCGAGAACATTGCTAAGTCATCACTAGATGAGTTGATCGTCACAGATACAATTCCTCTTAGTGACAAAGCCATGAATTGTGATAGAATCCGCCAGCTTACAATTTCAGACCTATTGGCAGAGTCAATTCGTCGTATTAGTAATGAAGAATCTATCAGTGCCTTGTTTGATTAAGACATTAATTAAAACAATCGCTTAAGACCTGATTCAATCAGGTATAGATGTACAGGAAAAAGCACCTCGGTGCTTTTTCTATTTTAACCTTCACGGTATTTAGTCTGGTCGCGGGCGAATATTAGTGAACTTTGAGGAAAGAAAAATGAGTGAAGCATCATTCGTAGTAAACGCAACAGCTCGAGCAGATCAGGGGAAAGGTGCGAGCCGCCGCCTGCGTCGTCTTGAGAACCTAGTACCAGCTATCCTTTACGGCGCTGGTAAAGACCCTATCGCACTTAGCCTGAAAGAAAACGAGATCAAGAAATCGCTTGAAAACGAAGCGTTCTACTCTCACGTTCTAACAATCAGTGTAGACGGCAACGAAGAGCCAGCAATCCTGAAAGATCTTCAGCGTCACCCATCACGTGGTGATGTTATGCACGCTGACTTCCTGCGTGTTGATATGGACAAAGCTATCCATGTGCACGTTCCACTTCACTTCACAAACGAAGACGCTTGTGTTGGTGTTAAGTTGGGCGGTGGTAAGATCTCTCACCAGCAGGTTGAAGCTGAAGTAATTTGCCTACCTGGTAACTTGCCTGAGTTCATCGAAGTTGATATGACTGAAGTTGAAGCAGAAACTATCCTTCACCTTTCAGACCTTAAACTTCCTGAAGGCGTTACACTTGCTGCACTACAGCAAGGTGCTGACCACGATCTTCCAATTTGTTCAGTACATACTCCAAAGGGTAAAGCTGAAGACGAAGCTGGTGAAGCAGCTGCAGAAGGTGATGCAGAGTAATTCTCTGTATCCGGCATGAATTGATAGCGTCAGAGAAGCTCCGATGAGTCAAATCAAGCTGATTGTGGGGCTGGGTAATCCCGGCCCCGAATACGAAAACACCCGCCATAATGCTGGCGCCATCTTTCTGGCCCAGATCGCTGAAGCACATCAGCAAAACCTTAAGCCAGAAAAGAAGTTCCACGGACTTCATGCCAAAGTTAATATTCAAGGCCAGGATCTACACCTCTTGTTCCCGACGACCTTCATGAATCGTAGTGGACAATCTGTCCAGGCAATCTGCCAGTTTTTTAAGATTTCCCCTGAAGAAGTACTCGTCGCCCATGACGAACTCGATATCCCGTGCGGCACCATGAAGCTAAAACAAGGCGGCGGTCATGGAGGCAACAACGGCCTACGAGACATTATCGAGAAGTTTGGCGGCAACAAAAACTTTAAGCGCTTGCGTCTAGGTATTGGTCACCCCGGCCATGCAAGCAAAGTAACCGGACATGTTCTTGGCAAACCAACAGCCAAAGAAGCCGAGCAACTCTCTGCGTGTATCGACGAAGCAGATAGGCACCTGAAAGAAGTCATTGGTGGCGATTGGCAAAAGGCCATGCAAAAACTCCATAGCTTTAAAGCAGAATAAGCCCATTACTCGCATTCCTTAGCAGCATTACAAAAAATAGCACTAAGCGCTCATCTTTTATACTTAACTGTCCCGCTACCCTACTGTATACTTGCGCCCAATTTTTCTAATTATACTTTACAGCCTGGGATTCAGATTATGGGTTTTAACTGCGGCATCGTCGGCCTTCCTAACGTCGGCAAATCAACCTTATTCAACGCACTTACCAAAGCAGGTATCGGCGCAGAAAACTTTCCTTTCTGTACTATCGAACCTAACGCTGGTGTTGTTGGCATGCCAGACCCTCGCCTAGACAAGCTTGCAGCCATTGTCAGCCCAGCGAAGGTTATCCAAACTACAATGGAGTTTGTTGATATTGCCGGTCTAGTAGAAGGCGCATCTAAAGGCGAAGGCCTCGGTAACCAGTTCCTGGCTAATATTAGAGAAACAGACGCTATCGCTCACGTTGTACGCTGCTTCGAAGATGAAAACGTTGTTCACGTTTCTGCCAAGGTGAACCCTCAAGCCGACGTTGATGTAATTAATACCGAGCTTGCTTTATCTGACCTTGATACCGTAGAAAAGGCTATCAAGCGTTTCACCAGAACAGCCAAGAGCGGTGATAAAGATGCGAAGAATGCTCTGAGCCTACTTGAGGATAAACTACTCCCTCACTTGAACGAAGCAAAAGCGGTTCGCGGCCTTGGTTTGAATGATGATGAACTAGCAATTATCAAAGAGCTTTGCCTGCTTACAATCAAGCCTACAATGTATATTGCCAACGTTGATGAAGACGGTTTTGAAGACAACCCTCACCTAGATAAAGTTCGTGAAATCGCAGCAGAAGAAAACGCTGTAGTCGTCGTGATCTGTAATAAGCTAGAAGCAGAAATTGCTGAGCTGGATGACGAAGAACGCGATGAATTTTTAGCAGACCTTGGCATGGAAGAGCCAGGCCTTGATCGTGTCATTAGAGCTGGCTACGAGCTACTTGGTCTACAAACCTACTTCACTGCAGGTGTAAAAGAAGTTCGCGCCTGGACAATGAAGCAAGGCGACCCTGCCCCTAAAGCCGCTGCAGTGATTCACACAGACTTCGAAAAAGGCTTCATTCGGGCCGAAGTAATTGCCTATGATGACTTTATCGACAATAACGGTGAAGCCGGCGCCAAAGACGCAGGTAAATGGCGTCTGGAAGGCAAAGAATACATCGTACAAGATGGCGATGTAATCCATTTCCGCTTCAACGTTTAAGCAATAGCATATAAGCGTATTTTTTATAAATTTTTGGCTTGACAAGTTCCAGTAAAAACAAGAGAATACGCGCCTCTTTTGGCTACATAGCTCAGTTGGTTAGAGCACATCACTCATAATGATGGGGTCCCAGGTTCGAATCCCGGTGTAGCCACCACTTTTTCTCTTTTATATCAATAAGATATGAAATATCCAGAGCGTCAGCTCAATCCCTCATCAGAATTTAGTACACAGTTTAGTACACACTAAGTTTTGATGAGATTATGGATCTTACAGCCCATTACAACTAGCATTCAGCGCGATAACTCAAAAGTCTTAGAATCACACTAGAATCTCTTATTCTTAGCTTAATACACAGAATATTCTCTCAAGCGACTCTCTCAACAGCTATTTCACTTTTTTACACGCTTAAACGCACTCTATGTTTCATTGTGTCACTGTATTTAGCAATTCGTACAATCTGCGCTTATTCCTTTGCCTATTTATAAAATACCAACTAAGTTATTAATGTTATATAGATCCGGCCACTGGAATCCTAGCGCAAATCATGTGATTAGCTAACGGACGCAACAATTAAATGGAAGTACTGAAAGTGAAGAATAAAGTATCAGCAAGCCTATTTACTTCGATCTTTCTAATTAGCGGATGTTCGAGTTCAGGAGATTCCGACGCCATATCCGATCAAAGTTTAACGGTTGGTAGCGAGTTATCCTCCACTTGTGAGATGTCTTCAACACCACATTATGGAGCTGTCACCCTACCCGCTGCATCCGATAACCTGTTAACTTATAAATTCGACGACTCAAGTAATCAAGATTTTCAGATTTCACTTAACTCAAGTGAATACGGTTTCTTTATCTATCCTGCAATTCTGGGCGAAGCAACCTTTATAGATCGGTCAATAAATATCCCTGGTGGTTGGGACGGTGCTACATGGCCTACAGATGGATCTATTGGGTCTACATATGGCCCTGCAGTAACGGTGATCGACGGTATCAACTGGTTCGTCTACCGCACTGACTTCTCTGGTATTGGTGACCGTACTTTCGGTGTAGAGTTTACTAACATAGATATCTCTCAAGGCACTTCAATAAGTTGCGATCTATCATCGTACACCCAGATCATCGCTGAAGACCTAAACTTAATTACTGAAGGGGCTGAAACGGCTCCTGAACCGGAACCGACGCCTGAGCCAGAGCCTACTCCTGAGCCAGAGCCTACACCTGAGCCAGAACCTACACCTGAGCCAGAACCTACACCTGAGCCAGAACCTACACCTGAGCCAGNACCTACACCTGAGCCAGAACCTACNCCTGAGCCNGAACCTACTCCTGAGCCNGAACCTACTCCTGAGCCAGAACCTA
>NZ_LWFE01000292.1:0-1294 GCF_001635675.1 Oleiphilus sp. HI0061
AATAACCATACCCAAAGTATGCATCATTCTTTCCAAGCCTTTAATCGCAAGAAACTCTGTTTGACAAGGTACGATGAGCTGCTGGCTCGCAGCAAGAGAGTTGATCATTAGTACACCCAATGAAGGCGAATTATCGATCAAGACGTAGTCATATTGATCCCACAACATTGCCAGCGTTTTCGAAATGATCAGCCCCATACCTTCAACGCCAACCATTCTACGTTCAAGCGTCGCTAAAGCCGTTGAAGCAGGCATTAAATCCAGACCCGGGCAAGAAGTGTCAGTAATCAGTTGTTCAGGAAGACCATCAGGAACCTTACCCTGATGCATAAACAAGTCGAACGCACTTTGCTCAATCGTATCCGGGTCGTAACCAAAATAACTGGTTAAAGACCCATGCGGATCAAGATCCATAACCAACACTCTTTTGCCTTCTTGTGCCAACAACCCGCCTAGCGTTACTACACTAGTCGTTTTACCGACCCCGCCTTTCTGATTGGCAATACCCCAGATTCTCACCGCGTCACCTCTGAAAAATTATATTTTAGCTTTGCTCAAGCATACCATTTAGCCTAGCTGGCTAGAATATCCTGCTAGGGATACTTGCTAATTCTGTATCGCTTGAACAAATGAACAACGGAAATGGCATAAAGTTGCCGAATTTACGTCACTAATAATCTTAATAGTGTACAGAGCACAAATCGTGCCATCGGCACAGTATTGAAAGGTAAATACTTAGAAAATATTTCTTTATAAATGAATGAGCTACGAGACTTACTTCATTAAGCCCTGACGAATATCCTGACTTTTGGAAATTAATAGAACAACGCGGCGGTTTTTGCTTTTTCCAGCTGCCGTATCATTCCTAGCAGCAGGTTGAAACTCTCCGTAACCCATCGCGCCCATGCGAGAAGGCGACACCCCCTCCAGTGCGAGGTATCTAACAACTGTGGCTGCTCGCGCTGCAGAGAGCTCCCAATTAGATGGGAATACAGGGCTTCGAATAGGAACATTATCAGTATGCCCCTCTACCAGCATAGCGTTATCGTGCTGGTTCATAATACCTGCAATTTTTTCAATAATTGGCAAAGCATCATCAACAGGCTCCACACCGCCGCTTTGAAAAACAACCGTATCATCCAACGAGATCTCGATCCAATCGTCTTTCTTCTGAACGCTTACCTTTTCCTCGAATATCAAGTCTTCAAAGTTATCTTCAAACTCCCCTGCTATCATTTCGAGTTGGAGGTCTTCTTTGCTAGGTTCCTTCTTTTTCTTTCGTTGATCAGGGGGT
>NZ_LWFE01000293.1:0-1211 GCF_001635675.1 Oleiphilus sp. HI0061
TTGTTATTAGTGGATATTTAATTACGACAATAATAATGAAGGAAATGGCGCAAGGCGACTTCAGTCTAACGAGGTTCTATGAAAGAAGAGCTAGAAGGATTTTACCTGCACTGTTTCTAGTCGTTTTAGCTTCATTTCCTTTTGCATGGTATTGTTTATCACCAAGTGAATTGAAAGACTTCTCGAATAGTCTTGTAGGCGTTGCTACGTTTTCTTCTAATATTCTATTTTGGAGAGAAAGTGGTTACTTTGATACAGCTGCGGAGTTAAAGCCTCTATTACATACATGGAGTTTGGCTGTAGAGGAGCAATATTATATTTTCTTTCCAGTGCTGTTGTTGCTGATACAGAAATTTTGTAACAGGTTACTTGTTTTCCTATTATTTATCATTTCATTTGGCAGCCTTTTATTAGCCAACTGGGCTGTGGACAAATATCCTTCTGGTGCATTTTTCCTCCTGCCGATGCGGGCTTGGGAGCTCATGATTGGTGTATTCTGTGCCATATATCTAATCCGGGGTGAGTGGAATTTACCCAAGTTGTTTTATAATGTAGCGAGTTTAATTGGATTGCTATCTATTGTGATGGCTATTTTATTCTTTGATGAAAGTACTCCAACACCTAGTTATTATACGCTGCTGCCGACTATAGGCACTGCACTTATAATTTTATTTACTAGGGCTGAAACACTTACATTCAAGTTACTAAGCTTTAAACCCGCAGTTAGCATTGGTCTAATTTCGTATTCTGCTTATCTCTGGCATCAACCCGTCTTAGCGTTTGCTAGGTATTACTTGATAGATAGTTTAACCACTCTTGTTCTATCTCTGTTATGCTGTTTATCATTCATAATGGCCTACTTTTCATGGCGTTATGTTGAAAAACCATTTCGTCGTGGTACGCGTTTCAATCAAAATCGAGTCTTATGGGTATCTTCTGCCTCACTAATCTTTCTCGGTGCATTAGGGAGCTACGGGAATATAAGCAACGGATTCTACGATAATAGGGTTGAGTATCCAGTCGTTGTTAATTCAGAATTGTTGAAACTTGCTGGAGAAGACCGGCAGAAAGCGATAAGAGCTGGTGAGTGTCACTTTAATAGGCTTGGGAAGTACACCGATATCGATTCCTTTATAGATAATTGGCAGTGTCATTCTAGTTCTAAAAGCGATGATGTCTCCAATATACTGGTATTTGGAGACAGTCACAGT
>NZ_LWFE01000294.1:0-825 GCF_001635675.1 Oleiphilus sp. HI0061
CAGAAATAAAGAGTGGCAAGCATACTCTGCAGGCATAGAAACCCACGGTATGAACCCTAATGCTGTTTCAGTGATGGGGGAACTTGGGGTAGATATGAGCAAACATTATTCTAAGCATATTGAAGAGCTCGAAGCGCAACAGTTCGATTTGATCGTGACAGTTTGCGGTCATGCTGCTGAACATTGCCCAAACTTATCGGAGTTCAAAGAGATTAAGCATGTTCCTTTTGATGACCCGCCATCGTTAGCGAAACTAGCTGCTAATCAGGAAGATGAGTTGGAGAGTTATAGGCGTGTGCGAGATGAAATCAGGGCTTTTGTTGAGTCGTCTAGCTTTTCTAGCTAAAGCGGCTTGAGATACCTTGATCTTTGCTCCATGCAGTCCTATTATGCGCGCTTTTTAATCAATACTAAGCTTCTTTAATAAACTGCATTTGCACTGACGTAACAAGGCTCAACATAATGACCGAAGAACATCAGGATTCCGCACAGACGGACGAAACTGACTCAAAAGAGACGAATACCAAAGGTCCTAAAATTGAAGTGGCTAACCTCAAGAAAAGGCCGATTAGAAGCTTCGTTGTTCGCAGTGGAAGGATGACCGCAGGCCAGCAAAGAGGCTTTGAAGAGTGTTGGTCAACGATGGGCTTGGAGTTAGCGAAAGCGCCTTCTGATGTTCGTGAGAGTTTTCCTCTTGCGCAACCTTTAGTGGTAGAAATTGGTTTTGGCATGGGTGCATCACTAAGTGAAATGGCTCATCAGGCGCCTAATGAGAACTATTTGGGGATTGAAGTTCATCGTCCCGGAGTTGGTGCGCTCCTAAAT
>NZ_LWFE01000295.1:0-1233 GCF_001635675.1 Oleiphilus sp. HI0061
TCAATTCTCTGGCGGTTTACATATCGATGGTTTAATTCGTGGCACCATCCGCGCTGAAGAAGACAGTGAAGCGATTGTTCGTATTAGCGATATTGGTGAAATAGACGGTGATGTGATTGCACCTCATATCATTGTTAACGGTACAGTCCATGGCGATGTTTATGCTTCGAAGCATATTGAGCTGGCCAAGAATGCGTCAATAAAAGGGAATGTTTATTATCATCTGATCGAAATGGCGATGGGTGCTGAGGTTAATGGTAACCTGGTTCACCATAAAGAGCCTGTATCAATTAAGAATCATGACTCAGGTGAAAGCACAGAGACTAAAGCCGCTGAGCAAGTTGCGCTAAAAGCCGTGTCGGGTTCAGATTCTAATAATGGCTAAATGAAATAGTTGACTGTTTTACTAGGTTAATTGGATAATGCTCTGTATAGAAGTATGACATTGTTTTAGTATTCTAATATTAGAATCAAATGCCGGAGAACCAATGAGCATTGTAGAAACTCATGTGCCAAGCCCGCTATTTTTTACCGACGCGGCGGCGAGTAAAGTTAAACAGCTGGTTGAGGAGGAAGAAAATCCTGCTCTTAAGCTACGCGTTTATGTGACTGGCGGTGGTTGCTCGGGTTTTCAATATGGCTTCACTTTTGATGAAGACCTTTCAGAAGATGATACGGTTGTTAGCAAGCAGGGTGTAGACCTGGTTGTCGACGCCATGAGTTATCAATACCTCGTCGGAGCGACAGTTGATTATACTGAAGGCCTAAAAGGTGCTCAGTTTTCTGTGACCAATCCGAATGCAGAAACAACCTGTGGTTGTGGTTCGAGCTTTAGTATTTAAGCGCTGAGCCTTCCTGATTTCAAAGTATTTTAGGGCTGCTTAGCTGCTCTAAAAGTACTTGAACGGCCTCTCTAAGATGCTTATCCAGGTCTTTTTTCCCACTAAAATTAAACTCCTCCACACAATCAGAAATTGAACGAGCTTGTAAAACCCGTCGAATCAGTACTTGTAGCGGGCGCTTGATTGAACTTTTTTTATTTTTTTGTTTGAAGCAAGATAAGGTCAAACTGATCAACTCGCTCATACATTCTTCGATGGCCAACTTATGGCTAGCAAAGCGTTGAAGTTGAGCAAGCTGCCTGCTGTCTAGCCTTAGCTCTACTGCTGGAATTTTCGCTTCTGTTAGCGCATCATACAGCGTATCGCTAGCGTGGTGTTGATATTGTCTACT
>NZ_LWFE01000296.1:0-563 GCF_001635675.1 Oleiphilus sp. HI0061
CAATTGGCAAAGCCTTTGTGCTCGTCTTGTTGCTTAACAAAGCTTTCACTATTATCAGCAAGCGATTGGTATGCTGGTTCTGTAAAGAAGTTTTTTACACGGTCAATTTCTTCATTGGTCAGTGTTGTCGCTCCATCCTTGATATGCTCCCATTCAGCTTCAACGCGTTCTGCGAACTTGGCGGGTGTAAGGGCTTTTACAAGGATTTTAATACGAGCTTTGTATTTGTTGTCGCGGCGACCGTGAATATTGTAGACACGCAAGATCGCATCGAGATAACTAAGCAGGTGCTTCTCGGGTAAAAACTCACGAATTACCGAGGCAATGATTGGCGTACGGCCTAGCCCACCACCGGCCAAAACTTTAAAGCCAATTTCACCTGCATCGTTCTTAACAAGCTCCAGAGCAATATCATTCACTAGAGACTCAGTACGATCTGTATCACCACAAGCGTTTACCGAGATTTTGAATTTACGTGGCAAGAATGCAAACTCAGGATGGAAAGTCGACCACTGACGTATGATCTCGCAGTAAGGGCGCGGGTCTAACAATTCATTCGCTGC
>NZ_LWFE01000297.1:0-1167 GCF_001635675.1 Oleiphilus sp. HI0061
AGAGAAATTACGTGTTTTTGTTTCTTTCGTAGCGATACATCTTGGCGAGCTCTTTCCCATGCAATGATAATTGTTTCGGCATGATTAATAAGGCGCTCACCTGTCACCGTTAATTGTAAGTTATTCCTAAAGCGAGTAAAAAGCTTCGCACCTAATACATTTTCCAATTGTTTGATACGAGCACTGACCGCTGCTTGGGTAAGGTATAAGTTTTCAGCCGCTTTACCAAAGTGACGCGTATTCTTTACTTCCAAAAATGTACGTAATAACTCAATGTCCATGATGTCGCCTATGTTAAGGCCAGCGAGCTAACCTATTTATGCCAATAGTCCTTAAATATAGTACTAAAGAGACAATTAAGTCTAACCCTATCACCTAAAGTCGAACTCTCACAAATTAAGGCCAAGTATGCATCGCGACCATCACCCTGGCAGGGCGGTTCGTAAGGTATAGACTCGCACATTTTTCGTGCCAAATTTGACAACAAAAAGCATAATTCAGAGGTATTTGATATCTCGGTTTTCCCAGCCAAGTCACTTAGCGATACATACTCGCGACCTGCTTTAAAAAGTTCATAGATAATGTCGTTCGTTTTGCGGCTTTCAATTGGAAGGGTCTCACAAATTGCGCGATACCATGCGGTTAGGTCAGGCGTGCTATTTTCTCTCAGTCTAATTTCGTTCCTGATGTGACTGTCAACAACACCCTTGAGGTATTGAAATGGTTCATCACTATCTAAACCCTCACAATAAGCAACTCTCTCACCCTGCTTAAAAACCTCGCCGGTACTCACTCCGTTAGTGACTCGGTTTACTAGCTTGTAGGTTCTATAAAAACTTTCTTTTATCTGACTCTTTGTTAATCTGTCAGGCATTGTTAAGACGTTCATCATAGTAGATTCCAAAACAACTGATTGATAGCACTATCCTCATTATTGTCATACTAGTTTCGCTATTCGGCCACCTAATAAATTTTGTCGTCAACACAAATTCTTTTCGTTTTACGCTTTAAAAAATCAGGACCAAAATTACGACAGACTTACACAAGCTCAACTGACAATGTTTGGAGCTATCCCAATGAAAATAGCAATCCTATCCCGTAACCCAGAGCTCTACTCTACTCGCCGACTAAAAGAAGAAGGAGAAGAAATGGGGCATACTGTTGATG
>NZ_LWFE01000298.1:0-901 GCF_001635675.1 Oleiphilus sp. HI0061
TTGTCAGGGCGTGATAACCAGTCCAGTGTATTCTTCAGTGCGGCGCTAAATGATCCGTTGTACTCTGGGCTCGCGATTAAAATGCTTGTTGGTGATGAAAATATGCGCCTTAAGTCGTTCAGTGAAGCGGGCGTTTCAGTGTTTTCAATATCTTCATTAAACAACGGCAAAGGGTAGTCTGCTAAGTTAATGTTGATAGCATCGTAGCCAAGCTCTAAAGCTATTTGTTGTGCTTGCTTAGCAACTTTTTGGTTGTAGCTGTTGCTGCGTAGACTTCCAGAAAATGTAATAAGAGTTCTGTCTGAGCTCATGGTATCGGCCTTTCAAGTAAGTGCGTATGAATTGAACTGTCTTTATTAAACCTGATGCAAAACTGCATGAAAATAGGTAGAGTGCATAGTTGGTGTGCATATACGCACAGAGTGGCGAATTTTGTGCGGGTGACGTTAAGCGCAGATATAGATTGTTTGGGGATATGTATGAAAAGCTGGAGTGATATTCAGATAGCCTATCAAGTAGCCAAGTTTGGCACGCTTAGCAAGGCCGCTGAGTCTTTAGGTGTTCATCACAGTACAGTTCTTAGGCACATTGACTCGATTGAAGAGCACTTGGCTTGTAAGTTATTTCATAGGCATTCTCGCGGCTATACGCCGACTGAAGCGGGCGAAATTCTGTTTCAAGATGCTGCAAAAGTCGAAGAACGTCTTGATCGAATGGTCAGTAAAATTAATGGGCTAGACCAGCAGCTAACAGGGCCTTTGGTTCTGACGAGCGTTTCGACCTTGAGTCCCTTGATCATGCCTGTTATCGAGGTATTCAGCAAAGCACACCCTGGTGTGGACATTTCGTTTCAGGCGGATTCGAGAATTTTTAAACTTGAATATGGTGAGGCGCATATTAG
>NZ_LWFE01000299.1:0-921 GCF_001635675.1 Oleiphilus sp. HI0061
AAAAGGCGCACAAGCTTCCGCTGCAACTTGATGCCATTGCTGGCAATCTTCTACAAAACCATAGTAAGGCGTTAAATCATAACCACCACCGAACCACCAAATGGGTTCAGCACCGTCCTTTTCCGCAATAAAGAAGCGAACATTGGCATGAGAGGTCGGTACATAGGGGTTATGAGGGTGCATAACCAAAGACACACCCATCGCCTGAAAGCGACGACCTGCCAACTCAGGTCTGGCACTAGTTGCCGAAGGCGGCAATGAGTCCCCGTAAACATGAGAGAAGTTAACACCCCCTTTCTCGAAAACAGCCCCATCTTTAATCACTCGAGTTCGACCACCGCCACCTTGAGGGCGCTCCCAGGCATCCTCTACAAAGCGCGCCTGACCATCACTTTGCTCCAGCCCTTCACAAATACTATCTTGCAAACCGAGCAAATAAGCTTTGACCTGTTCTAACATGCACTCACTCCTAATATTTATTCTGTATGCGCTGAGTTTATCCAACGCTAGACCCGTAGCGACTCTCCGCTTACCAGGTCTCTAATTTCTGAAGGTTTATCGAAGCCGCCAAGGCGGCCAGGCAGAAGATAATCAACTCTCCCCCTAAAGTAGTCTCGTGCTTCACGTAGGTTCATTGCCGGATGCTTGCCAGAAGGATTAGCCGAAGTAGACACCAGAGGTGCTCCGACTCGTCGACTAAGCTCAACAATTAAAGGGTGCGTACTAAGACGCAAGGCAACGCTTGAAAACCGCCCCTTGATATATGAAGGCACTCTGTTGGCTTCATCTGGCACCAACCAAGTAGTCGGCCTCGTAACCGGCGCTAGAAACTTACGCTGAAGTGCCTCGGGCAAATCCTTAAGTAAAACGTCAAAATAACAAGCCTCTCCTGAAACCAAGATCAAGCCTTTTTCAACGGGT
>NZ_LWFE01000300.1:0-539 GCF_001635675.1 Oleiphilus sp. HI0061
GAGTAAGGTAATGGTCGGGAACTCGCGGATGAGCTTAGTAAGTTTTGCCTCGCTGCCAGAAGGGACATGAAAACTGGTTAAGTAACTAAGCGGAAGGTCCTGGAGCGCTGCCTCAGATAGAATCATATAAAAGTTAGGACTAAGTGTTCCCCAATCGACACTGCGAATACTAGTAATGGTCACTGTGAAGCTTTGTCCGGCCACCTCGAAGCGAAGCGTGTCGTTAAGCTTTACACCTAATCTCCCTGCTAAACGCGATTCAATAGAAACTTGTTTGCTCGCCGCATCTGACTTTTTATCATTTATCCAAACACCTTCCAGTATTTTGTTTCCTTCGGGTAGTTGTTCACTCCATGTGAGCGCCAGATCTCTTTGAAGGGCCGGGTCTTCACTCAGTTTTTCATCATCATGAACATAGCGTTCGTTGATATGCGTTAATCGCCCTGGAACCATAGGAAAGAGCGGGTAGTTCTTGAAGCCGGTTTCTTCGAGTGCCGCTTTATAACTATCCGATTCATAGGCTTGTATATTCATAGCGA
>NZ_LWFE01000301.1:0-873 GCF_001635675.1 Oleiphilus sp. HI0061
TGACGAATCTAGGTTATCTACATATAATTTCTGAAGAGCCTGAGTTAGCAATCAGACAGTTCGAAAAAGCACTTTCAATTGATAATGGCAATAAGAACGCATTTCTAGGTATGGCCAGAGCTCATCATGCGCTTGGCCACTTCGATGTCGCTTACCTCCATTATCGATCTTTAATCAATCATGGCTATGATGACATTACGATCTTGCATGGCATGCTTAACTGCTGCCCTCATATAAAGATAGAATCTTACAACACTCAGCTTGAAGCTGATTTGTTTTTGCTTCTGTCAAAGAGCGAACTGGCTTTAGATAAACTTGCCGGATTCGCCGCGGCATTGCTAGTCAAAAAATATGATTTAAGTAATCCAAATGCGACGATTGAAATGCTTGAAGTCGCAAAAGACCCCTTAGTGTATTACTCCTTACTAAACTGCATTTTACCTGATCCGCATGTTGAAGAATTTATAACGCTATTGCGCCAAAGCATTTTGCTAGAGTGCGTTGAGTCAGGCACCCTTCGGGATGATCTACAAGTGCTAGCTATCGCGATTGCTGTTTATGCGGAGCGTACTAACTTCGCTTTAATCGTTGATGAAGTTGAAGAGGAAAAAGTCGAGCTAATTGATCAATCTCTTCAACATACCCTCCAACACCAATGGGAAGTTGATGAGGTAGCCGGCGCATTGATTGTTGTGGGTATGTATAAGGCATTCTTCTCTCAGACTTATGCAGTTAACTTAACAGCGCTGGAACTAGATCAGTGGCCATCGGCATTATTACCCTTAATGGAGTCATCCCTATATCGTCGAGCTGAGCGTGAATCTTTCAAGCAGCAGTTCCCAGAAAAGAAAAGTGAACTGCTAACTAGTAAAG
>NZ_LWFE01000302.1:0-13979 GCF_001635675.1 Oleiphilus sp. HI0061
CCCTCTGAACAATATTGCTACCTGGAACAGAGCCAAAGTAGCAATCAGCTGAGTGGGCAGGCACTCTCTTATATCGAAGATAAAGAACTTATACTCGAGACGGAAGATCAAGCCATGATTAGCCTGGCACACCGCTACTGCCAGTTTAGTCGCTAAGTGCTTGCTTGCGAAACAGTCTCTGTATATCGGCAATCACCAAATAATTTACCGGCACCAGCACTAGGGTAATTAAGGTAGCGAAAACAATACCAAAGCCTAAAGAGACCGCCATCGGAATCAGAAACTGAGCCTGGGTTGACTGTTCAAACAGCAATGGCATCAAACCAAAGAAGGTGGTCAAAGAGGTAAGAATAACTGGGCGGAATCGTGCAGCAGCTGCACCGCTAACTGTTAGCAATAAGTCCCTGCCTTCCTTGCGGCGCTTGTTAACAAAATCCACCAGAACCAAGCTATCGTTCACGACAATTCCCGTAAGCGCCAACATTCCCAGCAAGCTAATTAGCGTCAGGTCCATCCCTATAATCCAGTGCCCGGCAATGGCTCCGATTGCGCCAAAAGGAATCACCGCCATGACGACCACCGGCTGCAAGTAAGACTTAAATGGGATCGCCAATAAGCTATAAATTATAAACAGCACAAATAAGACGCCCCATTTCAAGCTCCCGAAAGACTGGCGCTGCTCTTTCGCTTCACCTTCCATACTGTAGCTCACACCCGGAAACTGCCCAAGCTGCCGGTCAATATAATCTCGTAGCTCCTGTTGCAACACCAACATATTGGTTGCTTGTTTGTCGACATCAGCCCGAACGCTAATAGTACGCTTCAGATTCAAACGACTAATAACAGCCGGCGTTGACTCTGCTCGTAAGCTCGCGACTTGAGAGAGCGGCACAGCACTTCCCTGGGCATTACGAATCAAGAATTCTTCCAGTGAACGAATAGACTGCCGATCACTCTTCGGATAACGCACCACAACCCTGATATCATCACGACCACGCTGAATTCTTTGCACCTCGTAGCCATAAAAGGCTTCACGCACCTGAGACATAATATCCTGACGTGTCAGGCCTAATACTGAAGCCTGAGGCAAAAGCACTATCTCAATCGCCTCTTTACCGTCTGAATAGCTATCGGAAATATCAAATACCCCCGGGTAGCTTGCCAACTTTTCTTTTATTAGCTCAGCAATACCTGAGAGAGCATTAAAGTCCTGCGCACTCAGCTTGATATCAATCGGGTCACTGACTCGACCAATTTCAGCACGATAAGTTAACTTCTCTGCGCCCGGCACATGGCCAATTAATGCACGCCACTCATTAACCAGCTCGCGACTGGTGATATCCAAAGTACGCTCTTCTGGCGGCGTAATTTCAAATATCACGCGCCCAATATGGCTCGAACCACCAGAAGAGCCAGTTGTTGCCATGATATTTCGAATCACCGCCTCGCCTTCCAGGTGATACTTATCCTGAAGCTCACGGGCAGCTCCCAGCATTGACAAGACATATCGATCAGTCACTTCGACGGGTGTTCCTATAGGCATTTCCAGGTTAGCACGTGCCAACTCACTTTGAACCTTCGGGAAGAATATGAACTTCATCCACCCAGTCGAAACCAAGGCATACAAAATAAATAAGAGACCAAAACTAAGCGCCAGACAAAGGTAGCGATACTTCAAGGCCAACTGAAGTGCTGGCTGATAGTAGTGCAAGACAACACTTTCAAAACCGTCGGCAAAGCGCTGCTGAAAACGAGATAAGCCAGCCACCAAGGCTGAGCTTTGATTTTGAGGTTGTAGCTTAATTCGCTTCAAGTGAGCTGGTAAAACAAGCTTGGACTCAATTAGAGAAAATACCAATATAGGAATCACAACAACCGGAATCGCCGCAAACAATTGCCCGCGCACGCCTTCAATAAACGCAATGGGAAGAAAAGCTGCGATCGTCGTTAAAATACCAAAGGTTACCGGAACTGCGACTTCTTTAGTGCCATTGATCGCGGCTTCCAAACCTGACTCAGAACGCCGCAGGTGAGAGTATATATTCTCGCCGGTAACAATGGCGTCATCGACGACTATCCCCAGAATAACAATAAAGCCGAAGAGGCTAATCACGTTAATGGTAATATCGAACAATGGCATCACTAACAATGCGCCCATAAAGGAAACCGGTATACCAATGCAGACCCAAAAAGCAATGGCAGGACGCAGAAACAAAGTCAGCAAGAGCAGGACTAATATACCGCCCTGTATGGCATTATCTGAAAGCGTTTTCAGACGCTTTTTAACGATTTTTGAGCGGTCATGCCAAGCATCAAGCTGAACGCTTTCGGGTAATGAAGACTCAGCTTCCTGCAAATAGGCCCTGACTTTATCCGCCACATCGATAGCACTTTGCTGACCGACACGATAAACATCGACCAAGGCCGCCGGCCGACCATTAAAGCGGGTCAGTATGGCGCTTTCCTCAAAGCCATCATTAACACTGGCCAAGTCTGCAACCGTGACGCTACTACCATCAGCTCGACTCAGCACAGGAATCTGCTCAAACTCTAGTTTGTTATAAGCCTGCCCACTAGAGCGAATCAGAATTTCACCGCCATTACTTTTTAAGCTTCCGGCAGAGATATCTCTTGAGTGTTGCTGAATCGCCAAAGCCACTTGCGACAGACTCAGTCCATACTTCTGTAATACCCGCTCGTTAACTTCAATGCTAATTTCATAATCACGCACACCGTCTAATTCAACCTGGGTAATCCCTTCAATATCAAGCAATTGATCACGTACATGCTGTGCCTGTTGGCGAATTTCCCGTTCCGATAAATCGCCAGACACCGCGACACTAATAACTTCCCGTTTCCGCTTGCTTAAACTCACCACAGGCCGCTCTGCATCCGCAGGCAAATTATTCACCGCATCAATGCGATTCTTTATTTCTGTTAGCAAAGTCTGTGGGTCGTAGTTGTCATCCAGAGTAATAATCAGAAGGGACTGCCCCTCACTGGCATTACTCACTACATCCTCTATACCCTCTAGGTCTTGCACGGCTTCTTCGAGTTTTATGCTGACACTGGTCTCGACATCTTCTGGCATCGCTCCCGGGATCGCGATGGTGACGCGCACCGAGCGCGGTTCTATACTGGGAAACACCTCCAAAGGAATTGAGAAATGCAATGAGCCTAGACCTAAAGCCAGAATGGTCAGCAACAATAAATTTGCCGCAACATCATTTCGAGCAAACCATGCAATCAAGGCGATTCTCCTTGATGCTTGTCTGCAGCGCCCTCTACTCGCTTATCGATCGCCACGCGCGTACCACTCGTCACTTGCCCCAAAGGTGTTCTAACTAGCAGGTCGCCAATATTTAAACCAGATTCAATCAGGCTAAGTTCCTCATTGCGCCAACGAACGTTTACTTCCCGCCTGGCAAGCACATCCTGTTTTTCTATTTTCTCTACAACATAGACATACGTGCCCTGATAGATCGCCGAATTCGGCACTAATATCGCCTCATCTATAGTTTTCCCTTGTATGTTTGCATGCAAATATTGTCCAACCTTTAGCGCTTGTACCGGCCTTTCCGATTTCTCAGAAGTGAGCGGCTTCACTATTTTTGCCAGCGCATAGATTTGTTGGTTTTCAGCATCAACCAGCGCCTCAGTACCGACAATCATTGCTTGCCAATATTCAGCTGGTACAACTAAGGAGTTCTCGATGCGGACATAAGCTGATGAAGAGGTATCCTGATAGCTCTCTGATGAAGGTAAGTCCAGAAATGCGAGATCCCTACTAGCTATGGGTAAGCTAAGCTCCAAAGACTCACTAGAATAAAGCTCTGCCACGGGCGTGGAAGTACTGATGACACTGCCTTTATTGACGAAGGTTTCTATCAAACGACCATCATAGGGTGCTCGAACTTTAGTTCTTTCCAAGTTTTTCTGCGCCAAGGATAGCTTGGCTTTAGCCGTCTCCAACTTAGCCTTGGCCGCTTTTAGCTGAGGATAACGCAGCGCATAATCACGCGCCGGTGTACTATTGATTTTTTCTTGGGTACGCCAATCCCGAAGTGCTTGCTCGGAACGCGCTTCCTCCTCCGCCAGAGCTAACTCCGCATTAGCCAAATCACTACGCGCAGTTTGCAAGCTCACCTCATATTCAAGCGGATCGATCACCAACAGGACTTGACCCTCTTGGACAAAAGCACCCCGCTGAAAAGCAGGGCTGACCTTTAAAACCTGTCCCGAGACCAGGGACAACAGATTCGTCCGGGTATTAGCCTTCAGAACACCATAGGACTCTACCGTGACCTGAAAGTCCCGAGGCGCTATTTTATCCACTTCGACCAATAAAGGATTTGCCTTTGAAGGACGCCCCTTGCTCGCGGGTGGTTGCGACTGACTTATCTGATAGGCCAACAAAAGGCATAGCAACAACACTACAATTGGCGCTAGTACTTTAACTAATCGCTGAGCTGACAAAACTAAGTTCTCCTAAAATAGAGGGCGTCGAATAGTAAGATCATATCTGATCCATTGCGCTTTGGCACTTATCCCTTTTACGCTACACTAAGCGCTTTCTTTCCTTAGGATACTTCACATGCGCGGTATGCGTTCAGACTTTGACCCCAATCGAGAAATTGACTGGTCAATCATCAAGCAAATCATTCCCTACCTTTTGGAATACAAGCAGCGCATCGCTCTCGCTCTGTTATGTCTGGTTGCAGCAAAAGTCGCTAGCGTTACCATGCCCTTTATTCTCAAGCACGTCGTCGATGACCTAGACCAACAACTAGCTGATAATGAACTATCCCTGCTCGTTGTACCTTTGGGCTTATTACTCGCCTACGGTCTGGTACGGCTGATGAATGTGTTACTAGGCGAAATCCGCGACACCTTATTTGGGCGCGTAACCGAAAGAGCAATGCGTCGCGTAGGGCTGAAGGTTTTCGAACACCTTCATGCATTGAGTCTGAGCTTTCACTTGAACCGCCAAACGGGTGGTTTATCTCGCGACATTGAGCGCGGCACAAATGGCATTAGTTTTTTGATGCGCTTTCTGGTGTTTAATATTGTCCCCACCTTTCTCGAACTGTTTCTGGTCATGGGTATTTTATGGCAACAATATCGCTTCGAGTTTGCCTTGATCGTACTGATATCAGTCATCGCCTATGTCTGGTTCTCCAAGACCACCACTGACTGGCGCACCCAGTTTATTCGCGAAGCGAATCAGGCTGACAGCAAAAGTAACACCCGGGCAATTGATAGCCTACTCAACTATGAAACCGTTAAGTACTTTACTAACGAGCAATATGAAGCGGACCTTTACGATAAAGAACTAGAAAAGTGGGAGCAAGCAAAGCGCAAAAACCGTCTCACTTTATTTGCACTGAATGGCGGACAAGCACTGATCATTTCTTCATCGCTAACCGCCATGCTGGTACTGGCAGCTCATGAAGTCAGCACCGGACGTATGACTTTAGGTGATTTCGTATTGGTTAACGCCTTTATGATGCAAATATTCCTACCCTTAAACTTCTTGGGCTTCGTCTATCGAGAGATCAAAAGCTCGATGACCAATATAGAACGTATGTTTGGCCTGCTTAAAGAAGCACCTTTGGTTGTCGACACGCAAAACGCTCAGCCCCTGACAGTATCAAACGGGAAGATCGAGTTTAAAGATATTTCCTTTGCCTATGAGCCAAGTAGAACGATTCTGAGCAATCTCAGTTTTACCGTGCAGCCAGGAGAAAAAGTAGCGCTTGTTGGTAGCAGCGGCGCCGGAAAATCAACTATCGCGAAGCTACTATTTCGTTTTTACGACACCAGCAAAGGTGCGATTCTGATTGATGATCAGAACATTAAGCACTGCGCCCAACACAGTTTGCGCGCAGCGATTGGCGTAGTGCCTCAAGACACCGTTCTATTTAATACCAGCCTGATTGAAAACGTACGCTATGGTCGCCCTGGTGCAAGCGATGCAGAAGTAAAGCACGCAATCGAACTTGCTCATTTGAAAGACTTTGTTGAGGGCTTACCCAAGCAATATGAAACTCAAGTCGGGGAAAGAGGTCTTAAACTTTCCGGTGGCGAGAAACAACGTGTTGCCATTGCCCGAACCATCCTCAAGAACCCGGCAATACTGCTATTTGACGAGGCAACCAGCTCGCTTGATAGCGCATCTGAGTCCGCAGTGATGGAGGCAATCAGAGAAGTATCGGCAGGTAAGAGCAGTCTAGTTATCGCCCACCGCCTTTCCACCGTTGTCGATGCTGATCGTATTATTGTCATTGATAAGGGTGGCGTGGTCGAGCAAGGAAGCCACCACTCTCTTATCAAAGCGCAAGGTCTATATGCCCAATTGTGGGCTTTGCAGCAGAACGAACAAGGTATCTAATTGGTAAGTATTTATAATGTGCATTGCTTATTATACTAAGAAGATAAATATTCTTTAACAGGTTCCCATTGAATGAAGAGCATTACATCCAAAGGCATCGCGATTCGCTTCGTTTTCGCTTTATTACTTGTATTATTGAGCTACAACCCAAGCACCTTTTCTTATTACCACTGGTTGCTCTCTTCTATATCAGAACCAACACCCTGGTTAGCCTTATCAGCAGTCGCCTTAATCATTGGCTGGGTTATTTACGTTAGAGCTACGCTAAAATCTTTAGGGCCCGTCGGGCTCACCCTCGCAGCGCTGCTCGTCGCGATTATTATCTGGGCATTAATCGATATTGGCTTAATTAGCCTAAGTGAACCCAGTGCTTTCGTCTGGTTATTAGAAATTTTTATATCTGCAATTCTATGTTTGGGCATGAGCTGGTCTCATATTCGGCGCAGGCTATCCGGACAAGTTGACGTAGACGAAGTCTAAGCACCTTTTAGCACTATTTATATATACGGAAATAATGGAGCAAACTCATGTTGAATAAGAAAATCGTAAGCCTTACTGTTCTAGCATCCTTAACCAGTGCTTGTATGACCTATGACCCTTATACCGGTGAAGAAGAAGTATCAAGCGCAACGACAGGCGCAGTGACCGGGGCAGTCGCGGGAGCACTGATCGGGGTTGCAACCTCGAGTAAGTCTGACCGAGGCAAAGGCGCACTTATTGGTGCCGTTGCCGGTGGCGCTATTGGTGGTGGTGCGGGTTATTACATGGACCAGCAAGAAGCAAAACTAAGGCACCAGCTAAAAAATAGCGGCGTAAGCGTTAAGCGTGTGGGCGACGAAATAATCTTAGTGATGCCTGGCAACATTACCTTTGAAACGGGTAAGTCGGATTTACAGGCCAGTTTTGAGAAAATCATTCATTCTGTATCACTGGTCTTAAAGGAATTTGATAAGACTGCAATTGAAATCACCGGGCATACAGACTCCACTGGCGCGCTATCGTTTAATCAGACTCTCAGCGAACAGCGTGCTAACAGCGTTAAGTATGCACTCCAGACTCGTGGCATTGCCTCTGGGCGCATTCACTCTTCGGGTAAAGGGCCACGCTTCCCAGTTGCTTCTAATGACACTGCCGAAGGCCGTCAGGCTAATCGCCGTGTAGAATTAAAGCTACTTCCTTTAGAAAGCGCAGGAAAGTAAAGCCGTCACTTATCGCAATAAAAAAGGGCGCTCATAGCACCCTTTTTTATTCGTAATTTGCGATAGAACTACAAAATTGCACCTAAGCCTTTCTGTAGTAAACCACCAATATCGATACCTGAACCTTGCTCATCAGATGACTTAGAGTCTCCAGAGAAATATTCAATGGCCATCTGTGCGAACTTCAGCACCATATCCGGGCTCAAGCCTAAGGCTTCAAACTGTTTTGTGACTTCTCCTAGCGCGCCTAGTGAACCTGATGCGCCACTTACTTTAGACAGTATGCCACCTAAGCCCGCGCCTGAGCTATCACCCAAACTCGGCGCAGCCGCCAACATACCCTCAATACCAGGAATGCCTTCACTCAAAGAACCAAACTCATCGCCTGAAAGAGTTGTCTGCGCCAACTTTAACAAAGCACCCATTCCACCTTCAGCCTGGTCACTAGAAACTCCCAACCCTTGAGTCAAAGTAGGCAATAACCCCATCGCCATATCAACCATAGAACCCGTCTCAGATGCTTCTGCTGGCACCTCTTCACTCGCAGCTTTTGCTACTTCATTTGTCATGGTAGTTTGAGCAACTGGAGCCGCCTCTTTCTTACCAAAGATCGAGTCAAAAAAGCCCGCGGATGCTGTGCTGGCAGAGCTTAGCATTACTGCAAATAAAAGTGTTTTCTTCATATCGTTCCCTATTGTTATTACTCAGTAAAAATTATGATGAGCTGATGCTATCACAATTTTTCCCTTCACCCTCCTTCAATCAGGCTACCTTGCAAATTATTAACCTGCTAAAAGTTTAGTCGGCTATAAAGTGCCAGTAAGTCTATTGCTGGCTCCGTTTTGCTTGGCTATAAACTGATTATAAGCACTCATCACTGCATTCAAAGATGCCGTAACAATATCCTCATGAATCGCCACCCCCGAGAAGCGCTGGCCATTGATGTTGACCTGAACATAGGTCACTGCTTCAGCATCGGTCCTATGATCAAGCGCATGTTCAGAATACTCCAATACCTTCATATCACACGAAAATTGCGCATTCATGGCATCAACATAAGCATCCATCAAACCATGTCCCTGACCTGATACATTCACCGAACCTTGAGCAGTAAAGATCTGGGCCTCGATACTGTCATGCGTTGAGCGCTTCATCTCAAAAGGCCCTAGATGCACTGGAGACTGCTGTTCAATATATGTTTCCCTGAAAAGCGCCCAGATTCTATCGGAATCAACTTCACCTCCGCTAAGCTCCGCTTCTTTTTGTACTGCTGAGCTAAATTCCACCTGTAACCAGCGAGGCAAATTCAAGCCATAATCACGCTCTAGGCTATATGCGATACCGCCTTTGCCCGATTGCGAGTTAACACGAATAACCTCCTGATAACTACGCCCCAAATCAGTCGGGTCTATCGGCAAATAAGCAACTTGCCATGGATCTTCTTTTTTACGCACAGACAAGCATTTTTTAATCGCATCCTGATGACTGCCAGAAAAAGCGGTAAACACCAAGTCGCCAGCGTAAGGGTGTCGAGGGTGAACATCTATTTGTGTACACGCCTTAACTGTATGGATAATTTCATCCATATCAGAGAAGTTCAATTCAGGGTCGATACCTTGGCTATACAGATTCATCGCCATGGTAATGACATCCATATTTCCCGTTCGCTCGCCATTCCCCATCAAGGTACCCTCAACTCGTTGGGCTCCGGCCATAACAGCTAGTTCTGCTGCAGCCACACCACAACCTCGATCGTTATGGGTATGCACGCTCAAGATAATAGCGTCTCGACGTTTAACGTGACTTCCAAACCACTCAATTTGGTCAGCAAAAACATTCGGCGTAGACACTTCCACCGTGGCAGGCAAATTAATGATACAGGGCTTTTCTACACTTGGTTGCCACACATCAGTTACCGCATCGACGACTTCTACCGCGAAATCGACTTCTGTCCCGGTAAAGCTCTCTGGTGAATACTGGAAAACCCATTCTGTTTCTGGCGCTTTTTCTGCTTCGCCTAGAACCTTTTGGGCACCCGCTACGGCGATATCAATAATACCTTGCTTTCCAAGCTTGAAAACCTGCTCCCGCTGTACCGTAGAAGTGGAGTTATAAACGTGAACAATCGCTCTACGCGCACCTTTCAAAGACTCAAATGTCCTCTCGATTAACTCGGGCCGTGCCTGGGTCAAAACCTGCAAAGTTACATCATCCGGGACCTGTTGCTCTTCAATCACCCAACGAACAAAGTCAAAATCAGGCTGCGATGCCGCTGGAAAGCCGACTTCAATTTCCTTAAACCCTACCTTGACCAGCAACTTGAACAAGCGTTTTTTCTGCTCAACTGACATGGGTTCTATCAAGGCTTGGTTTCCATCCCGAAGATCGACACTTGACCAAATCGGCGCACGCTCAATATGCTGATTAGGCCACTGGCGCGAGGGCAACTCTATACGAGGAAAAGCCTGATATTTACGGTGGTCAAATGACATCGCGATGCTCCTATACCTTACATTTCTAGAGAGATGAGTACTGCTCAACAATAGGGATATTATATGCGTCAATATGTAGTTATAGATTGCTTTTATTTCTTATTTGAACCAGACTTAAGCAATAAATAACCTTTTAAGCAACCTTTATTAGCATATATATCTAATCCTATGATCAAGATTGATAGAACTGACCGGCGCATACTTGACGCTCTACAGAAAGATGGAAGGATCAGCAATCTTGAATTAGCTGAAAAAGTCGGCCTATCACCCTCTCCCTGCTCACGAAGAGTCAAACAACTAGAGGAAAGCGGCCTCATATCTAAAACCGTCACTTTATTAGATAGAGAAAAGTTGGGGCTAAAGCTCACAGCTCTAGTACAAATCAGTATGGATAGACATACTAACGACCGCTTTGATACCTTTGAGGAAACATTGAGCGATTGCCCGGAGGTACTCTCATGCATGCTAATCACCGGGCAAGCTGCGGACTATATGATTGAAGTATTGGTGAGTGACATGGATGCCTATCAAGCTTTCCTCTTAGGCAAACTAACACGCATACCCGGCGTTACCGGTGTTCATTCCAGCTTTGTACTAAGAAAGATTATCGATCGAACTTCTGTTCCCTTGAACCATCTGGCCTAAGCCCGCTGTCTTTTTCCAGTTCACAGAGATAAAATGCCACACAATTCAACTGTAAGGACTATATGAGGAAGCTATGAGCGATAAAGTCGTTGTTATCTATTCCGGCGGAATGGATTCATTCACCCTGTTAAATCAAGCGATTGCTCAAGGTAAGAAAGTTTACGCCCTGTCTTTTAACTATGGTCAAAAGCATTCTAAAGAGCTTCACTACGCACAGAAGGTATGTGACGACTTAGGCCTGCCTCATAAAATTGTCGACATCACCGCAATCCATCAATTATTACTCGGCTCCTCACTCACGGATGACATTGAAATCCCTGAAGGGCATTATGAAGAAGAAAGCATGAAATCGACGGTGGTCCCCAACCGTAATATGGTAATGCTTTCTCTTGCGATCGCTTATGCAGTTTCAATAAAAGCCAGTGCCGTCTACTACGGCGCCCACGGTGGTGATCATGCTATTTATCCGGATTGTCGCCCTGAGTTTATCGAAAAGATGGATGCGGTTTCTAAAATCGCTAACTACGAAGCGGTTGATATTATTGCACCTTTTCAGGATATCAATAAGACAGAAATACTGAGCAAAGGGCTGGCAATGGGACTTAACTACGGTAAAACCTGGACATGCTATAACGGCAGAGAAAAGGCCTGTGGCAAATGCGGTGCTTGCCAAGAGCGACTCGAAGCGTTTTCAGAAAATAGCGCTGCCGATCCCCTTCCCTACGAATAATAACTAACAAGGAAAGCTTATGGCTCGTTATGCCATCGGTGACGTTCAGGGCTGCTATCAAGCACTCACCCGTCTACTCGACCAGATATCTTTTGACCAGAACCGTGACGAACTATGGTTCGCAGGAGACCTTGTAAATCGAGGCCCCGACTCGCTTGACTGTCTGCGCCTGATCAAAAGCCTGGGTAACCAAGGCGGACATCCTGCCAAGGTTATTCTTGGTAATCATGACCTTCACTTATTGGCTACCTACTATTTAAAGCGCCAGCCTAAAAGAAAAGACACCTTTGCTGAAATTTTTGCAGCAGATGACTGCCATGAATTGATGACCTGGTTACGCCATCAACCTCTAATGATATGGGATAAAGAGCAGAAGCTTGCAATGAGTCACGCCGGCATTCCTCATATATGGTCAACAGAGCAAGCCTATCGTTACAATCAAGAAGTTTCCAATGAGTTATGTCGCGGAGATTACGAAGCATTCTTTGACCTGATGTATGGCAATGAGCCCGCACTCTGGTCTGAGCACCACACGGGCATGATGCGCCTGCGTGCTATTACAAACTACTTTACCCGCATGCGCTTTGTTAAACAAAACGGTGCGCTCGACTTTGCCGTCAAAGAAACCCTCGACGATGCCCCCGATAACTATGTCCCCTGGTTCAGCCTGCCTCGGCCCGACAACACCATGCTAATATTCGGACACTGGGCGGCACTCTCGGGTAATACAGGGCTCACTGGCGCAAACAAAGACCAATTTCAAGCTATCGATACCGGCTGCGTCTGGGGTGGTTCACTTACTGCTTTAAACATCGATACTAAAGAAAGGTTCGCTTATGAAGCCTAATTCCCAGCTTATGATAGGCGCATTGCTATGCATGCTAGCAGTGATCTTGGGTGCTTTTGGCGCTCATGGCTTAAAAGCGATGATTAGCGAGCGCATGCTAGAAGTGTATCAAACGGGTGTTCATTATCAGATGTTTCACTCATGCGGGATTCTAGTGGTCGGGATATTGAGCCTGTTCAAGGAAGCTTCCCCTCTGCCACATTCGCAAAAGCTTTTAAACGCAAGTTATAGCTTCTTCCTGCTTGGCATCATAGTGTTTTGTGGTAGTCTCTATGGGCTTGCATTCAGTGAGGCATTTACTGGCGAAGCAGTCCGTCTCTTAGGGGCTATAACGCCTTTTGGAGGCCTGAGTTTTATTGCTGGTTGGCTGTGTCTTTTTCTAGCCTTTAGAAAAGCCAACTAGACCGCGTTATATAGATATACCCTGGTGGAAAACGACAATGATGATAAACCTGAATGGCGAACCCTATGAGCTAAGCACTTCACTCAAGCTGAGTGAACTGGCACAGCACCTGGATCTCGAGGGAAAACGCTACGCCATCGAAGTAAACGAAGAAATAATTTCCCGTAGTGAACACGATACCTACGAAGTAAAAGAAGGTGATAAGGTAGAAGTGGTCGTCGCAATTGGCGGTGGCTAGACATCTGAAGACCTTCTTTCAAGATTAGAAAAATCACTCAATATATTAGCACGCACTACAACCCAAGCAGCAATTAGAGTACAGCTATGACAGATACAACGAATATTAATACGCCTTTAACCGTTGCCGGTAAAACCTACCAATCTCGCTTGTTAGTTGGCACGGGAAAATACAAAGACCTGGAAGAAACACGCTTGGCCATAGAGGCTAGCGGTGCTGAAATTGTCACCGTTGCCGTTCGCCGCACCAATATCGGCCAGAACAAGGACGAGCCCAACCTACTTGATGTTATTTCACCTGATAAATACACCATCCTGCCCAATACTGCGGGCTGCTATACCGCTAAAGATGCAGTGCGAACATGTAAGCTCGCACGCGAACTATTGGGTGGACATGACTTGGTAAAGCTTGAAGTACTAGGCGATCAAAAGACTTTATTTCCTGACGTAACAGAAACATTGATCGCAGCAGAGG
This sequence comes from Oleiphilus sp. HI0061, assembly GCF_001635675.1. Taxonomy (NCBI): domain Bacteria; kingdom Pseudomonadati; phylum Pseudomonadota; class Gammaproteobacteria; order Oceanospirillales; family Oleiphilaceae; genus Oleiphilus; species Oleiphilus sp. HI0061. Next base: position 13,420 of record NZ_LWFE01000302.1, read on the forward strand.
AACTGATAAAAGACGGCTTCAAGGTCATGGTTTATACCACTGACGATCCACTTGTTGCTAAACGCCTTGAAGAAATGGGCTGTGTTGCGGTCATGCCTTTGGGTGCTCCGATTGGCTCTGGCCTTGGCATTCGTAACCCCTACAACATCAAGCTAATTCTCGAAAATGCGAAGGTGCCAATATTAGTTGATGCTGGTGTTGGTACAGCCTCAGACGCAAGTATCGCGATGGAGCTAGGTTGTGATGGCGTACTCATGAATACAGCAATTGCTGCAGCTCAAGACCCTATCCTAATGGCCCAGGCTATGCGCCTGGCAGTAGAAAGTGGTCGAGCGGCTTATCTTGCTGGCCGTATGCCACGTAAGTTATACGCTTCAGCCTCTTCGCCAATAGAGGGCTTGATCGTCTAGTCATATTGACTCAAGATAGACCTTAATACTTATTTAGTGATTATTTATAGGAAACGCTGAGAATGCCGGACCAGCCGACAAGCAATACCCCTAATAGCAAGACAGAAAAAAGCAACAAGCCTAATCGTCGCCAGCAAATTCTGGAAGTGC
>NZ_LWFE01000303.1:0-467 GCF_001635675.1 Oleiphilus sp. HI0061
ATCCATACTTACGTGCTCGATCAGAAGATATCCGTCATTTGGGTTTGCGTATCTATGCCAGCATTAATGCGCATGACTTTAATGTCCAGCTGCCAAATGAACCCTTTATTCTGCTTTCAAAGAATTTAAGCATCGCCGATATTGCTGAATATGCGAATCAAAATTTGGTTGGCTTGGTATGCGTGGATGGCTCGGTTTTATCTCATGCGGCCGTTCTGGCCAGTGCTCTCGGCATTACCGCAATCATGGGTGTCGGTGATCTTAATTGGTCAAAGGTTGAGGGTAGTGTTGCTGTCATGGATGGTTATAGAGCGCAGGTCATTTTTAATGCCTCGCCTCAAATGCAGCGGGAATATCAAAGGCTGGCAGCACAAGAAAACCGATTGATGTCAGGGCTTGATAAGCTTAAGGATAAGCCCGCCGAGACCAGTGATGGTTATCGTATCAATCTTTATGCGAATACAGGT
>NZ_LWFE01000304.1:0-934 GCF_001635675.1 Oleiphilus sp. HI0061
TTTCCAGCTTTGATCTGCTCAATAAAGCGAGGAATAACGGAGCCACGAGAGTACATCACGTTTCCGTAACGAACGCAGGTAATCGTAGTATCAGATGAGGTGCGGGCGTAAGACTGTGCTACTTTTTCCATCATCGCCTTACTCATACCCATCGCATTTACTGGGTACACGGCTTTATCGGTGCTTAGACATACCACTTTGCTAACTTTATTAGCAATTGCTGCTTTAATTACATTATCACTACCTGTGATATTCGTCATGACAGCTTGCATCGGAAAGAATTCACACGATGGAACCTGTTTAAGGGCCGCTGCATGAAAAACGTAGTCGACTGTATTTAACGCATTATAAACTGAGTCATAATCGCGCACATCGCCAATATAAAACTTCACACGCGCATCATTCATGTATTCGGTGCGCATTAAATCCTGCTTTGCTTCGTCTCGGCTAAACACTCTTACTTCTTTACAATCTTGCTTAAGCAAATAATTGGTAACCGTTTTACCAAAAGAGCCTGTACCGCCCGTGACTAGAAACGTTTTGTTCTTATACATCAAATATCCTTTGCTGATCTCTTGTTAGTGCCTATTTTGATAGTGCTCAATCAGCGTCTAAAAAGGGTTATACCCGTTATCTACATAACGCACTCTGTTCCAATGTTTGAAGTTTTTGTATGCAGTATGTACAGACTTAAAATGCTGCCACGTCAACTGCCCCTTCATCATCAAAAAAAGTATCTTTAACAATTTTCTTTTTGGCCAGTAGTTACAAAACCTCTTAGCGTCTTCTTCACTTAAATGCAGAACCGCCAATTTCAAGGTTGCCATTGTTGTCCAGTATTCTATTCGCGGGGACGCTTTATCTCCACCACACGTTGATACGCCACCCTTATGCCAAAGACTCGCTTTTGGCGTGTATATCAATTTGTAGCCCG
>NZ_LWFE01000305.1:0-837 GCF_001635675.1 Oleiphilus sp. HI0061
TTATGATGATGCCCAAGAAGAAGTGTTTTTAGGAAAGTCCGCTGGCAGTGGCGGTTCTCATGTGGCGGGTGCTACACGTAATGAAATTGATACCGAAGTGCGTTCAATTATTGATACATGTTATGCGCAAGCACAAAAAATCCTCGAGGATAATCGTTCAATTCTTGATGCAATGGCGGATGCTTTGATGAAGTATGAAACCATTGATTCTGAGCAGATTGATGACTTGATGGACGGTAAGGATCCACGTGAGCCAAAAGGCTGGTCAAGTAACGGTCGTAACGATAACGATGGTTCGAGCGACAAAAAAGCCGATAGCGAAGATGATAAGGTTGTGGATATCGCTGATGGCAAAAAGCCAACTGACGAGACTGGAGAGCAGGGTTAGGTTCTCCAGAGATGTGTTTAGTTAAATTATGAGTCAATTGTTCAAGTTCGCCAGTCGAGAGCTCGATCTGGCGACAACTCAAGTGATGGGTGTTCTTAATGTAACACCCGATTCCTTTTCTGACGGTGGTCAGTACTCTAATCTCGATTCAGCACTAAATCAGGTTGAAATAATGCTTGCTCAAGGGGCGAGTATTATTGATGTGGGCGGTGAGTCTACTCGTCCAGGTGCACAGCCAGTAAGCGTTCAAGAAGAGCTTGATCGTGTTTGTCCTGTTGCTGAAAAAATTCTTCAAAACTTCGATGTCGTATTATCGGTCGATACTAGTACACCGCAAGTCATGCGTGAAACCGTTGCGCTGGGCGCTGGTTTGATTAATGATGTTCGGGCATTTACGCGACCTGGCGCGGTCGAAGCCGTTGCGGGTGCGAATGTCGCCTTGTGTGTCA
>NZ_LWFE01000306.1:0-1443 GCF_001635675.1 Oleiphilus sp. HI0061
ACGAGGAGACCTATTGTGGAACGTGAATCGATGGAGTTTGACGTACTCATTGTCGGCGGTGGCCCCGCTGGATTATCAGCAGCCTGTCGTCTAAGACAAATCGCTGAAGAGACTGGTAATGAAATCAGCGTATGCGTTGTAGAAAAAGGATCTGAGGTTGGCGCCCACATCCTGTCTGGCGCAGTTCTAGAACCAACAGCGTTAAATGAGCTGTTCCCTAATTGGAAAGAAATGGGCGCACCATTAAATACCGCTGTAACAGGTGATGAATTTTACTTCCTGACCAATCAGGAAAAGTCGGTAAAACTTCCAAACGCTTTTATCCCTAAACCTACACACAACGATGGCAACTATATTGTTAGCCTTGGCAACGTTTGCCGCTGGTTAGGCGAGCAAGCTGAAGGACTTGGCGTAGAAGTATACCCAGGCTTTGCTGCAGCAGAAGTTTTATACCATGAAGATGGTCGTGTAAAAGGTGTTGCTACTGGCGACATGGGCATCAGCGAAGACGGCCAACAAAAAGACTCTTACATGCCAGGCATGGAGTTACACGCTAAATACACAATGTTTGCTGAAGGTTGTCGTGGACATCTTGGCAAAGAAATCATCTCTAAGTTCAACCTAGATGAAGGAAAAGATCCTCAGCATTACGGTATCGGCATCAAGGAACTTTGGGATATCGACCCAGCTAAACACCGTGAAGGTACTGTTATGCACGGCCTGGGTTGGCCACTAAGCGAGTCTTCATCCACAGGCGGCTGGTTCCTTTACCACATTGAAAACAACCAAGTAGTACTCGGTTTAATTACTGACCTTAGCTATAGCAACCCACACGTATCACCTTTTGAAGAGATGCAACGTTGTAAGCTTAACCCTGTACTAAAAGATGCCTTAGAAGGCGGCAAGCGTGTTAGTTATGGCGCTCGAGCACTGATTAAAGGCGGCATCAATGCACTTCCCAAGATGTCATTCCCTGGCGGCATGTTAATTGGCTGTGACGCAGGAACAATGAACCCGCTGAAAATCAAAGGTTCTCACACAGCAATGAAGAGTGGCATGCTGGCTGCAGAAGCTGTTGCAGAGAAGCTTGCTGGCGGTGCAGAAGGCGAAGAAGCGACCAACTTTGAAGCGAAGTTCAAGAACAGCTGGCTACACGACGAACTGTACAACACGCGTAACTTCGTTGGCGTTATGCATAAGTTTGGCACTTACCTTGGTGCGGCTTATACATTTATCGACCAAAACATCTTTGGTGGTAAACTGCCTTTCAGCTTCAGCGATAAAACTTACGACCATGCTGCACTTAAGCCAGCAGCAGAATGCAAAAAGATCGACTACCCTAAGCCGGATAACAACATCACCTTTGACCGTCTTACTTCTGTATTCCTATCGAATACAAACCACGAAGAAGATCAAATGTGCCACTTAAAGCTTAAGGATGAC
>NZ_LWFE01000307.1:0-1036 GCF_001635675.1 Oleiphilus sp. HI0061
ACATAAAAGAATAGATTAGCGACAGCTCGCTATACTTGAGCGAATTACTTAATACCCCTATACATGCTTGAGTTTTTATTGTGTGGCGCTAGTAGGCTGTCGTTAGAAATAGATTCAATTTTTATCATTAGCTTTAGAATATTGGGAGCAATCCGTATATGAAATTAATTTTGTTAGGCGCACCAGGTGCAGGCAAGGGTACACAAGCTCAGTTTATGACTGAGAAATATGGTATTCCGCAAATCTCTACCGGGGATATGTTGCGTGCGGCTGTAAAGGCGGGCTCACCACTAGGTTTGAAGGTTAAAGAAGTCATGGCATCTGGCGGCCTGGTTTCTGATGAAACAATCATTGAATTGATTGAAGAGCGCATTCAACAGGATGACTGTGAGAACGGTTTCTTATTTGATGGTTTTCCTCGTACGATTCCGCAAGCTGAAGCGCTTAAAAAGCAAAAAATCATGATTGATGCGGTTGTTGAAATTGACGTGCCTGACGAAGAAATTGTTAGCCGTCTAAGTGGTCGTCGCGTGCATGAAGCAAGTGGTCGCGTATATCATGTTGATTACAATCCACCGAAGGTAGCGGGTAAAGATGATGAAACTGGCGATGCCTTGGTTCAGCGTGAAGACGATCAGGAAGAAACCGTTCGTAAGCGCTTAGGTGTATATCATTCGCAAACGGCTCCTCTTGTTGAGTATTATTCGTCTTGGGCTGATACCGGCGCAGATGAATCACCAAAATATGTGAAGGTTGATGGTGTTGGTGATATGGCTCAGATCAAACAGCAAATTGTTGATGGTTTAGACGCATAAGATAGACACTTCCTTCATTGTTCACTGAAACGGGCCTCTTTTTTAAGGGGCCTGTTGTTATTTACGACCCTCTTTATGCCAAAAATTCTTGCTTTAGATACTTCTTCTGATAATTGCTCTGCAGCATTGTGGAGTGAGCAAACAATGTATCAGGTGTGCGAAAAAGCCCCTCGAAGTCATACTCAGTTAATTTTACCTATGGTGAAAGACTGTTTGGGCCA
>NZ_LWFE01000308.1:0-1343 GCF_001635675.1 Oleiphilus sp. HI0061
CTCCAGGAGCGCTTTAGACGCAGAGAGTATCGCATGCTGGTTGTCTTCTTCCAGTTTGAAGCGTTCCTGATCCAGCTTAAAAATCACTCGTTTGTCAGTTTGCTTACGCGCCTCATGAGTTGGCATGTGCTCTAGCGCATCATACATTTTGATAAACACTGAAAACCGCTCATCTTCATGCAGGTTGGGGGCTAAATGGTCAAGTAGCACTTTAATTCTAATGCATCCTTCCGACAGCTCAACCTGCTCGTCTAACATGCATTGTGCGATAACCTTAATGCTGTTGAGGGCCTTATCTTTCTTTTCAGCCACCTCCTCCAGATAAGCTTTTTTCGCGTCCTCTATTCTTTGAATTTTGTTCCATGTTTTGAAGCTAAAACGGAATAAGAAAATAGAAACAAGACTACCGACAACAATTGCAAGCCAGATAAAGTTCTCAGACATATAACAAATCAACTCGAAAGATAGAAAGCGCGAAATTATAGCAGCTTCAGCAAATAGTGTATTTATTTTAAAGTGATTACTAGTTCCTTATAGGAATGCACTCAAATTGACACCGGTCATCACACTAGTAGAAACCTCGTAGTATGCTCACTTCAACAAACTCATTTATACATTACAAATTTTATTGGAGGCAAGATGGAATCTCCCAAGGTTTACGTTCGCGATTACATGCACCCAGCGACATACTCATTTAAACTTGATACTAGCGTTGAAGAAGTCGTTAAAACACTTACCAAAAGCCATATCGTAGGAGCGCCAGTGTTAGATACTGACGGCAAACTGGTAGGTTTTATCACTGAGCAAAACTGCATCAAGCAGATGCTCAACAATACCTACTATTGTGATAGCCACGAAGTAGCAGCTGACATTATGCGAGAGAATCCTCTATCCGTATCCCCTGATGAAGATATTCTTAAGCTAGCAGAAAGCATGCTAAGGAAAGGGCCCAAGATCTACCCAGTAATAGAAAATGATAAAGTGATCGGCATTATTAGACGTGCTGATGTACTAAAAGCACTTAGCCTGGCCAAAAAAGATATGTGTGCAGTGAAGTAGTATTATGCTTCTCTAGCAGGCTAAAGTTGTTCTAACTTCATTTAGCCTGCTCTATCTTCAGGTTCTTAAAACTCCATTCGCGATATGCCCCCATTCCCCCTCCCTGCCGAATAAAAGGTTCACGACAACTCCATTTCAAAATTTGCTATACCAAAAGTAAATTTCTTGTCTGCGAACATAAATAGTTCCGATATCTTCATAGACCTAGGCAATAAAGTTTAATGGTCTAATATAGTAAGTGTGTTAAGATTCCGCTTTGTATTCATTACTCCCAAAAGGCCTGG
>NZ_LWFE01000309.1:0-800 GCF_001635675.1 Oleiphilus sp. HI0061
CGCTTAAAGCCAAAGAACTTTGGTGAAGACGATGCAATTCAATTTGGTACCTTAATTGGACTGAGAGAGCTCGGCACTGGTCGCGACGAGGCTGCTAGTGAAGTGTTTCTTTCGCCTGTTGCAGGGGGCCTTATAGTCGATTTTAATGGCCGCCAGGTGTTGCTTTTGAGTAAGCTCGCGCCGCTGGGAAAGGCTTTGTTTGGCGCCTATCTCGAGGACGAAGTAGAGCTTGGTGATAAGCGCTATCTAGTCGAAAGTATTAGCTAGTTTAGTGCCCGGGAACGACCATATCTTCGATGGCAGGCACGTTCGCGGTAACAGAGCCATTGTATCGTGCGTAAATATCCGTCATGGTGCCGTCACGGTGAAAGGTTAGCAAGACCTGGTTAAAGGCATCGACATACTCTTTAGAAACTGTTTCTTTGACAAAAATCACATAATATAAGTTCTTAATATCTGGCCCTGCATAACGCACATTCTGCAGCTTGAACTCTTTGATCGTATCAAAGCCGACGACATCCGGTACATAGACCACCCCACGTTTACCAAAGCGATCAGCTTCGAGCATTTTAAACACATGCTCAAAGTCGTTCTCTATGACAACACGAGCCCCAGGGATTTTCTTTGCGAATTTCTCGACCTTTTTCGACATGTTGGTCGGGCCATAGGTGGCGATGGTTAAACCGCTTAACTGCTGACGCGAGCTGTAGTCTAAAGGGTTATCTTTTTTAACAAACAGACCATAGTTCACTACATGAACGGGCAAGCTGTAGTGCCATTTCTTGGCTCGCTCTGTGTTA
>NZ_LWFE01000310.1:0-839 GCF_001635675.1 Oleiphilus sp. HI0061
GAAGCGCAAAAACCACTTCATTTCATTTATCTCGCTAACGTCGATGGTGGGCTTGATAATTGGTGTGGCTCTACTTATTACTGTGCTCTCTGTTATGAACGGTTTTGATCGTGAATTACAGCAAAGAATCTTGGGTATGGTGCCGCACGCAGTGATTAAACCTTATAGTGATATGCGAGACTGGCAAACACTTCAGGATTCTGTACTTGAAAATGAGAAAGTGCTTGCTGCCGCGCCGTTTATAAATGCTCAAGGAATGGTGACGCGTAACGGTGCAGTTCACGGTGTTCAGCTGAATGGCGTTTTACCTGAAGAAGAAACATCGGTCTCGATTATCAGTGAGCATATGATTCGAGGTTCTCTTGAGGATTTGAAATCAGGTGAGTTCGGCATGATTATCGGTGAAATACTATCCCGGCAATTGCGCGTTGATGTCGGGGATAAAGTCACTGTCGTTTTACCCGAAGCTTCCTTAACGCCTGCAGGTGTGTTTCCAAGGTTAAAGCGTTTTGTTGTAAAAGGTATTTTCAGTGTAGGAGCCGACCTGGATGCTTCGCTGACCATGATTCATATGGATGACGCGGCAAAAATGTTACGTATCAAAGGTTCAGTGCACGGCTTGCGCTTAAAAATGCATGACCTGTTTGATGCACCCTATATTGCTCGCCAGATAGCGATGAACCTGGATGAAGGTTTTTATAGCGTAGACTGGACCAGAACCCACGGAAACCTGTTTCAGGCAATTCGCATGGAAAAGACTATGATTGGCCTATTGTTGATGGTTATTGTTGCGGTTGCCGCCTTTAATATTATCTCTACTTTAGTGATGGTTGTGACGG
>NZ_LWFE01000311.1:0-836 GCF_001635675.1 Oleiphilus sp. HI0061
CCAATCGATGCAATTCCTGATCTGTCTGATGTGCAAGTAATCATTAAAACCACTTACCCAGGACAGGCACCGCAAGTCGTTGAAGATCAGGTAACTTATCCGCTTACGACGGCGATGCTGTCGGTACCGGGGGCGATTACCGTCCGGGGCTTTTCATTCTTTGGTGACTCCTATGTTTATGTGATCTTTGAGGATGGCACGGACCTATACTGGGCTCGGTCTAGGGTACTAGAGTACCTAAACCAAGTGTCGGGCTCCTTGCCCTCATCAGCGAAACCACAACTAGGCCCCGATGCAACGGGCGTTGGCTGGGTATATCTCTATGCGCTAGTAGATAAAACGGGTCAACATGACTTAGCGGAGCTACGTAGCATTCAGGATTGGTTCTTGAAGTATGAATTACAAACGGTTCCGGGCGTTTCTGAAGTAGCGACAATAGGCGGTATGGTGCGTCAGTACCAAATTGAAGTTGATCCGAACCTACTCCGCTCTTACGACATTCCTTTAGCCCATGTTGGCATGGCAATTAAAAAGGCCAACCAGGAAACCGGTGCTTCTGTTATCGAGATGGCTGAAGCAGAGTACATGGTGCGCGTTAGCGGCTACTTGCAAAGTGTAGATGATATTAAAAATATTCCACTCGGCATAAACGCTAAGAACACGCCACTGCTTTTGAAAGATATTGCCAAGATTGAATTGGGTCCACAGATGCGACGCGGCATCGCTGAATTGAACGGCGAAGGTGAAGTGGTCGGTGGTGTTGTAGTGATGCGCTTTGGCGAGAATGCACAAAGCGTTATTGATAATGTGAAAGCAAAATTGGAGAGTTTGAAGAA
>NZ_LWFE01000312.1:0-1578 GCF_001635675.1 Oleiphilus sp. HI0061
TGGGCGGCTATCTAACGATTACTGATAGGAAGTCCCAGCAACTTAGTATCGTTGCTAATCGATTTAACGACAAAACTATCGAGTCATATAGCGAAGAATACGCCCCCCTTGATGAACGCAGACTAAGCGTCGAAGACATGTCTACCAGTTCAATCAAAAAAGGCTCAGAGCTATTAGATAGCCAAAGCTAACGCTCTTCTAAAGTCTATCAGGAGCTATTCCGTGAAAATGATTGCTTCCATAGTATCAGCACCTGCTTTTATCGAGATACCCAGTTCATTGCCAGCATCACCTTTTACCGCCCAGATACTCAGCAGGATTTTGATAACCAAACAAAGAAAATTCTCGGCATCTTTGTACCACACCTAACGCGCGCTTTTACCATATCCACCCAAACCAAACTTGCCCAGCTACAAAGCCAGGTGCAAGAGCAGCTAAAAAGTAGTACTGAAGCTGCTATTTTNTTGGTGATGGAGAATTATGTCTCCAAACCTATGAACGCCCGGGCAGAAGAGTTTGCAAAATCGAGTGAGGTGCTCACCTTAAAACATGACCGCCTCGCACTGAAGAACCCTGCCGCCAACAAGCGGCTACAGCACCTTGTCATGCAATGCATTCTTGCTTCGCAGGGAATAGATTTGTTTCCAGGAGGCTTCATTCGTTTAGATGCATACGTTGGTGGAGGCAATGAATGGCATATTGGTGTTACGCCCTACCGAAAGTCTGCGCATGAAAATAAGATATGGAAAGCGAAAGGTTCACTCGTGGTGATGCGTCCTGTCGAGAAAGACAGCTTTGAGAAGCTCAATCTAGTCCTGGCTGACTTTTATGGCCTGACCGCCTCCGAGACACAAGTTCTCAGCAAGGTGATATCTGGGCTATCAGGCTCAGAAATCGCCGAAGAGCTCAAGCTCACTAAAGAGTGCGTTCGCTCTCGCTTGAAAAAGATATACCAAAAAACAGGTGTATCGAATCAAGTTCAGTTAACACACAATATACTGGAAGGCCCCTACAAACTGGCCAACATGTTAGGATAAACAAACAGGCATGAAGCAAAATAAGGCATCTACACAGCAATCAGAAGTTCTTAGTACCAAGCTAGGCACACAATATCGTAAGCGAATCGTTATTAGCGTGTCACTGGTCGGCGTGATTGTATCCTTATGCTATTCAGCTATTTTATGGACTCAATACCAACAAGCGCTGAGCAGCTTTACAGATTTCCTATATGCGCTCTGCTATGCCGGAACATTCTACTGGGTCAGGCAGGAGAAGTTTGTCCTTTCCGCCTATTGGTTGATACTCATTGCCAGCCTGCAAGTTACCTTGGGGAGTATATTCTTTGTCGGCGCTGAAACGGGCTTCCAACTCTATTTCCTAAGCCTCCCGGTCGTGGTCTACTTTCTGCTCAATGACCAGGAAAAATGGAAAAAGCTTGCTGTCATGCTTTATGGTTGCTTGTGCTTTTGCGCGGCCCATACACTACGAGTCGAAACTTACATGGCCCCCATTCCGCCCTCCATCGCACAAGGAGTTTTTATCGGAAACGCGCTAATTGTTTTTCTTATTGTTGTTAGC
>NZ_LWFE01000313.1:0-7098 GCF_001635675.1 Oleiphilus sp. HI0061
GCTGCCCTCATCATATTGTCCAGCGAGGACATGATAAGACGGCAGCGTTTTTGTGTGATGAAGATGACCAGCACTATTTGGAGGTCTTGATTGAAGCAAAGAATGATTTAGGAGTCGCAGTGGAGCGGTGTCAACTAACAGGCACAGGAAAGTTTGTAGATGAGATTGAAAGGCGTATGGGTCGAAGAGTCGAGAATAGAGGATCGGGTAGGCCTGGGAAGTAGGTCTGACAGCTTTTCAGACACAGATACCAGGAATTGATATAGGTACGTATAATGTCGTACAATTATTCTGTGAGGGGGCAATGAATAAGTTCAAGGACGTTAAAAAGCGGATCCTGCAATGTATATATGATGGAAATGTTTTGCATGAAGCCAGAAACAATATCGAGATTAAGAACTTGTTGGAAGTAGGTGATGTTTCGATCGAAGAGCTAGCAGAAATCATTAAGCATACTCGAGGAGACGACTACGAGGTCAGTCCGCATCATAAAGATCAAAGTATAAATGTGCACCTTATTAAGACTCGGTATCGGCGCCAGTCATGGTATATAAAGTGGTTTTTTATAGAACCAAATGCTGTGTTTATAAGTGTGCATCAATGAGGCCAGTTATGAAAATATTAAAAGAGGGTGATGTGGGAAAGGTTCTTTGTCATACCTGTGAGTCAGTACAAAATTCCACGTTTAAGTTGAGAGACGTCCCCTTTAGTGATGACAGTGGTAGTGTTAAGAACATATTGGCGGGTGTTTGTGATGCCTGCGATAGTGTTGCTGCGATTCCTCATCAATCTACTCCAGCTATTAAGAAGCAGTTAGATAAGCAGCGTAAATCAGTGGAAGGCCGAGTGCCCTCTCACTTAGTTGATGTCCTAAACTTGGCTAGCGATAGTCTCGGAGCTAGTGCTGATTTTATTCCTAGCCTGATTAAATACTACATTCATGCTTTTTATGAGAACTCGATTGCGCCCAAGGATTTACTACCTTTGCTTAAGAGTGATTTGGCAAAAGGTCGAGCGAATAAAAGAATATCACTAAAAGGGCGTTACGTGGCTGAAGAGATAGAGGTGCTTAAAGCTAGGGCTCAGATAGAAACCACAACGGAACTCTTAAAAAGTATTGTATTAAAGATTCACGAAGAAATACTCGTTAAGCAAAAGGCGAGTCGAATCAAAGAGCTTGAACGCTTAGTCGCTGCGGTGGCTTAGTATTAACGACCGATAACGGAATGAATTGAAAATTTTAAGGAAGAAAATATGGGTATATTAGTCGCATTTCTCACCTATCTTGTCGTTGGTTTGCTAGCAATTATATTAGCGCCCGTTCTTTATGCTTGGGTGACCAAGAAGGTAATCGTTTTTGAAAACGCCATATTCAAAGAGTATGCCTACTTCTGGGTGCTCTTGATTCTGCTTGGAGTGGTTTTCCAGGTGCTTTATGTTGCAACGACCCAAGTCATTTACGGCATGGAGCAGCCTATAGGCCTCTACGTGGAAAACTATTCAAATTTGAGTGCACTGATTGGCTTTGCGACAGAGGTGTTGCTTGCTAAATGGATTTTTAGGGAAAGCTATTGGAAGGCTTTTAAGGCATCAATTGTGTACACCATTCTTCTGGTTTTATCTCTTATGATTTTATTTTTTGTTGGGATTTGGGTTGGGCTTAGTGCTTTTGTTGGAGGCTAGTTCTGTCGGCTTGGGTAGGAGGTCTGGTAAATGTTAAGAGTATTACTTAAATGGCTTAAGAAAATAACGATCTTATCAATCGCACCAATTGGTATTTATGGAACTTTGGAGTTGTCTCGCTATTACAGCACAGATGTTCAGTATTTACCTGATGACAGCTTCTTTACTGAGTTTGAGGATATCAAGGTTGATCAATTCGGATGGAGTGCACGGTCAGGACACGGAGGCATCTACTGGGTAAGTGACAATGAAATAGTCACCATGGCAGAGATTGAAAACGAAAAAGCTTTATACCTTGTGAATGTTACGGATGGCTCTTATACGAAATTGGTAGATACCCAAAGTCAAAAGAGGAAGCTCCGTCGATATTGCTTTTCCAATGACACTCTATTTGTCTCTTCATGGCCTTCTTCAGAGCCGCTAGAGTTCGAATATCAACCTAGAAATTTTAAGATTGTTTCTCGGCGAGGTTCTGAACTGAATGGACGATTACGTTCAGCCGTTAGGTGTGGATACTACTCGAGGCCAGGTAAATCTAAACAGCGCAAAGGAATCAGGGAACTGTTAAGGGAAGATGGGTTCATAGTGAAGTTAAGTTCGACTGGAGAGAAGTTTGACAGTGTAGAGTTAGTTAATGCAGATGGTGTTAGCTACAAAGAACTAAGTTCCGAGCCTGATGTTGTTAATTCAATTAATGGTACTGCATTGTACTATCCATATTTTGATGGGTATTTTTCTTATATGACGCAGTATAAACCATGTCCTGGAGTTGGCGTTTGGTGGTTAGGTCGTAAAGATTGGACGCTAAAGGTAAAGGACTATTGTTTAGGTCCTTGGTCTAAGGCTGGTTCGTCTGTTATAGCGCCTACTAATGTTGGTTTATTTGTTGAGCAGCACGGCAGCGGTAAGGGAGCTCCTTGGGCTTTGTATTATTTAGTAACACCAGAGCAAGAGTTGCCAATAGATATGGTAGGGGGGCGTGGAGTTAGCACAGCTCCTGATGGATGTCGGGTTGTTTATGGTTCTGGAGGGTATAGGCCGATTAAGAATAAGGAGTACAGGCAACACCTCAAATTATTCAATGTGTGTGCCTATTTTGAAACGAAAAATATTGATAAGGACGTTTAGATAGTGATAACAAGTCAAAGGAGATGACTGATGATAGAAAGGGAAGAATTCGAGTTAGCATTTTATGCAGCAAAAGGCGCTTATGAGTTAGATGCAGGGGGTGGGTTTCTTAAGCATCTTGGTTATGAGTTTGTTGAGAATGGGATCTGGACAATAGAACAAACGGGACTTAAAGCGGCCCTTTATTCAGATGGTACGGGAAATTATGTATTGGCTTTTGCAGGTACTGAAGGTTCCCAAGATTGGTATCAGAATGTATCCAGCCTGGGCTACGGTCAATGGGAGAGTGTACGACAACAAATATTTGAAATGTTTAATGATATTAACTTCGACGTTGGTGATATTGCCACACTGACTGTAACTGGCCATAGTCTTGGTGGAGCTTTGGCGCAGTATGCTGCTTACGAAATAGTGAGCGAGGGAAAACTAGCAGCTAATCAAATAGACCTATTAACCTTCAATGGTTTAGGTGGAGAAGCTAGTCTAGATTCGAAACATTCTGATTATGATAAAGACCTCCTCGCAGACGCAGATATCTATCACTATTATGAACCCTCAGATCTAGTCGTCCAGCTCTCTGAGCATGTCGGAGGTCAGACATCTAACTATCAACTTAGCTCATCAACTGAAGCAGAGTTCTTCCTCGATGCTCATTCCTTAGCAACCATTGAGCTACAGATGAAGGATGGCAGTGTATTAATAGATTCTCAAGCCAACCATCACTATTTTAATTTGGATGATATTTTGCCGTTAGTTCAAGCTTTGAGCTCTGGAACAAATGGCCTATTGGGTGGTGGTGATCAAGAAATCAGTGAAATGGAGGCGATGGCGAGATTATTTACTATATTACCAGGAATTTCCTTGATTGAGGCCTTCCCCCTTAAATCAAGTGAATATACGGAATTAAGAGATTGGGTTCTGGATAACGTTGCAGAAACGGTACTTGATGTAACTGACCCGACTGAGAGAGCGGTGACAGTATTCGGGCTTGGTGCGGCAATAGGGGCTCTCTCTACAGGACTTAACTTTTCTAGACTTCCCCTCCTCCTCGAAGCGGGTTCCCAATTAACGGCTTCTTATCTAGAGTATTTAAATGCAAACAATGATCAGCCGGACGCGACAACACCGGCAAAGGATGCCTTAGCGTTTAGTCTGTTTTCGATACTTAGCGGTGGCAGACTCAATGATCAGGGGGGGATGGAAGGAGGGACTATTAGTCGTGTGGAAGTTAATCATATACTAGAGGGCAGCGCTCCTCACGAAGCTCAAAGATACTCTGAGGTTTTTCAAGCTGTAGCGGATATATTAGGTGAAAATGTAGAAGATGGTCTTAAGGGGTATATTGACTTCCATCATACGCTGTTGAGTCAGGGCATACACTTTTCGACTGTTGCTGATGCTAGAGGAGTGGATAGAGAGCAATTAGAGCACTGGCTTAATCAATCCGGTTACTTTGATCTGGACGCCCGATTAGCCCGATATAGTGTGATCAATAATCTGCCATTCATCCTAATGGGCCCTGAACTGGCAAGTGCTGTTTCTTCGGAAATCAGGGAATCAGATCGCTATGCTAAAGATACTTATTCCGAACCCTATTGGGTTGATAGGCTTAATTTTTATGAGCTAACACTTTCACAAAACCGAGAGAACCTTCCATATGGGGACGGCTTGGGGACTGAATACGCACTTTTTAAGGACTTGCAAACTGGAGATATAGCTAAAAACTACCTCTTCGCAGATAAGGTAAATACATATACTTTCGGGACAGAAGACAATGATACTTCTGGATTAGAGGGCGGAGAGTATCATGATCACCTATATGGAAATGGCGGTGATGACATTTTATTTGGCAGAGAGGGCGAAGATGTTCTAGATGGCGGAAAAGGAAACGACCACCTTCACGGCGGCACTGGAAACGATTTCTTAGTCGGCGGAGCAGACAACGATACCTACCACTTCACACAAGGTCACGGCTACGACAGGATTGAAGATACTGAAGGAATAAACACCCTCATAATTGGTGGTCGAACCATCACTGCTCTAGAAAAAGTTTCTGGTACAGAAGACTCATATAAAAACGCATTAGATGAAAACGATCCCTATCGCTATCAACTCACTGTGTCAGGCTTTAGAGCCGTAGGCGCTAATGGGGATATTGTCGACGTCATCGCTCAATCAGACTTTTCCCGCTTCGGTATTAATGTTGAAAACAACGAACCTGAACCAAGCCCCGCAGGTGGAGACATCGTCGTCGGTTCAGGCCATAACTACGATGGTGTTAACAACTGGGCTCCCAGTAGAGGTGGAACGGCTACTATTGAAGATAATATTTTCTATGATGCCAGCTTATATGATGCTGACTTATATAACGATGGATACGCCGGCAATGACTGGGAGTTCTGGGGCAGTCATGGCAATGATTATCTAAAAGGCGGTGTAGAAGATGACGTACTGAAAGGTAATCTAGGTGATGATGACCTGCTCGGTGGCGAAGGTAACGACGAGCTATTCGGTCATGCTGGTAAAGATAACCTTGTTGGCGGAACGGGTAATGATACCTTGGTTGGCGGCAGTGGGTCCGATACCTTGTCGGGTGGAGAAGGTATCGACTTCATCTTTGGCAATGGCCCTTACATAAATATTGATGCTGAAACGGGCGAAGTGCTCAATGAAGCCGGAACTGATGTCGGTGATGTAGATATCGTCGACGGGGGGGCCGGAAATGACCGAATCTCTTCAGGCAAGTACACCGACATACTATCGGGTGGTGCGGGCGAGGAGCAAATATATGGTGGCGAAGGTAATGACGTTATTGATGGTGGTGCCGACAATGATTTTATTATGGGAGACTCCGCCGGTAACCGTGTTCGCTATACTGAGCCTGGTTTAGGTGGTGATATTCGCATCTTTACCATCACAGATCATATTGACCGTCTGGATGAAAGCCTGAGCTATAACGATACCATTGATGGTGGTCAGGGGGACGATATCATCTTGGGTGAAGCGGGTGATGATACGATTGACGGTGGTGATGGAGATGACTACATCGAAGGTGATAAATCCAACGACAATGGCTTTTTCACAGCTGAAGGTCAGTATCTGTCTTATACCAATAAGGAGGGTGTAGAGCGCTTAATTACGGCTGATGATTATGTCGAATTCCAAGAAGAATGGAGCGGTAACGATACCCTAAAAGGCGGTGCTGGCGTCGATACAATATACGGCAATGGTGGAAATGATACGCTTCATGGTGGGAGTGAGACTGACTGGCTTTATGGGGGAACGGGCTCCGACACAATTAATGGTGATGAAGGTAGTGATGTTCTCTATGGCGACGAAGGGAATGACCGTCTTAATGGCGGGGAGCAGCATGACTGGCTTTACGGCGGTGAAGGTGATGATCAATTATATGGCGGCGCAGGTAATGACCAGATCCAGGGTGGAAAAGGTGATGACGTTTTATCTGGAGGCTCGGGTACAGACCGCTTAGACGGAGGCGCGGGTAATGATACCTTTATCGTGAAGCCCGGTGACGGTACGATCTATATTACTGATACCCAAGGCATCAATATCCTAGCTTTTGAGGGTGGTTTGAATGCTGGCGATATTTATACCTATGCGAGACCTTCTTCTCAAGATCCTACAAGCGACAGTTTTATTAAGATAAATTATGGCTCGAATGAAAGTGATGTGATCGCTATGTCGCAGACGACTTTCTCGTACATCCGTGAAGCTCGATTTGCTGATGGTTCAAGTTTATCTCTCATTGTCGACAACTTGTCCAATGGAACTAACCTAGGAACGGATAGTGATGACCATATCACCTCGGACGGCGTAGGCTCGAAGCACTATTATGGGTTCAGTGGTGCCGACACTATTGATGCCGGAGACGGCCAGGATTATGTCTATGGTGGTGATGATAACGACGCAATCAATGGCAATAGTGGGGATGATTATCTGTATGGTGATGTCGGTGATGACGTTATTGCAGGAGGAGAAGGAGACGATGTCATTTTTGGCGGAGCAGGAAATGATACCTACCTGTATAGCCTGGGTGATGGTGCTGACTATATCTCGACCTATGATGAAACTGAAGGTCGACAAGATGTCCTTGTTTTCGATGAGTCGATTGCTGCCCAGACCAGCTATGTGACACGAAGTGGTGATGATCTAAAGCTTGTTCTTGGCAATGATGACAGCATCGTCGTTGAAAGCTTCTTTAAAGAAGATGACCCTAATTACGCCTTAACAGCGATTAACTTTTCCGACGGTACTTCATGGGACAGC
>NZ_LWFE01000314.1:0-836 GCF_001635675.1 Oleiphilus sp. HI0061
TAATCGCATCGAATACTATTTCTGGTAACGAATCGGTCGGTAATCTTTATATATCGCTTATTGCCTTAGATGAGGTTTTGAACGCTTTGCCAGAAGAACCTATTTTTGCTACATCTACCGTGGCAGGATCTTTGTCTGACGGTGTATACAGCTATCGCTTTGAGAATATCCCGGTCGGCGAGTATTTTGTTAGAGCAAGTACCAATAATGATGGCGATGAGCGCTCATTTGACGATGGAGAAGCAAAAGGAATCTATCCGAATTACTACTCGTTCGAGACCTTAAACGCAAATCGGGAAGTGATCAGTGGCATTGACTTTAGTGTTCAGTTNTTTGAATCAAATATCGAGGCTCTCGATGTGCTTGAGATTGGTGCGAGTCACTACCCCTTAGACTTAAGTGAAGACTAGGTATTGGCAGCCTCTCTATTCTCGGTTAAGCTTCACTAAATAAAATCCCTCCTCATTAATAGCAGCATAAGAAGTATATGGCAGACAATAACTCATCTCCGAAGCAATATAACGCCGACTCAATCGAAGTACTAAGTGGTTTGGACCCGGTTAAGAAAAGACCGGGGATGTATACTGAAACCACTCGGCCCAATCACCTTGCTCAGGAAGTAATCGATAACAGTGTCGATGAAGCGCTTGCGGGTCACGCCAGTAAAATTGATGTTGTATTGTATGAAGATGGTTCTTTGTCAGTTGCCGATAACGGGCGCGGGATGCCCGTAGATATTCACTCTGAAGAAGGTGTACCAGGGGTAGAACTAATCTTAAGTAAGCTACATGCTGGCGGTAAGTTCTCCAATGAAAACTACAACTTCTCGGGCGGTC
>NZ_LWFE01000315.1:0-917 GCF_001635675.1 Oleiphilus sp. HI0061
TAGCCCATTAACGCATATGGCGGCAGCTCATGCGGAGGCTAAATCTATTGGTTTGACAGCTGATAGTATTCAGGAATCTATCGCTCACATTGAAGACTTGCTAGATCTAGATGCTGGTGCGATGCGTTTGGCGCCAGCAGATTTAACTGCTATTGAGTCGTATAGTTCAATTACAAAAGCAGAACTGGAAATGGGTGTTTTGTCAGCCTCTTTCTTGTCAATGGTTGAGCTGGGTCGTTGGGATACGATTGAAGAAGTAATCGAACATGTAGAGGAAGTGATTGCCAGTGATGGCGTTCTAGGGGCTCAAAGTACTGAGGGCGATGAACAGATTACTCTGGATGAGGTTTTTCTAGAGGCAAGCGAAATTGCATTAGATCTAGAGCAAGCGCTTCCAGATAGTGAACATGCCGAGACATTTGCGGCGGTTAGACAGGAAACGAATGATTCCTATAACGACGTAGCAGAGCTTAACGAGACTCCTGACCTCGAAATTATTAGCCAGCCTCAAGGTGTAATTGTTGATGAGTTGGAAGAGGTCTTATTAAGTGTGGGAGCTACCGGTGGCGAGCTAAGCTATCAGTGGCGTAGAGATGGTGTTGAGCTTCAAGGTGCGGTACTAAGTTCACTATTGATTTCAGCTGCAGATACTTCCGACTCAGGCAGTTATGATGTTCTGGTGAGCGATGAGTCAGGTACCCTGGAGTCTTTGACTGCTTTAGTAGTAGTTAACGAATTGCCACCAGTAGTTGTGATAGACCCTGTTCAAATTTCTACGCAACCTACTTCTGTTAGTGTAGATGAAGGAGAGGGAGCGGTACTATCTGTCGCTGCGAGTGGCGGTGGTGAGTTGGTGTATCAGTGGTTTAAGGGTGGGGTAGCGATTAGCGGCGCGACCTCAAGCTCACTCTCTTTCG
>NZ_LWFE01000316.1:0-1014 GCF_001635675.1 Oleiphilus sp. HI0061
TTCTTTTCCAACTCCGGTGCTGAAGCGAATGAAGCCGCTATTAAGCTAGCCAGAAAGTATGGGCATGACAAGGGTATACAGACTCCCACGATTATCGTCATGGATCAATCTTTCCACGGCAGGACTATGGCGACCTTGACCGCGACAGGAAACCGAAAAGCACAAGCGGGCTTCGAGCCTTTACTAGGCGGCTTTGTTAGAGCACCATTCAATGACGTTAAAGCTGTTGAAGCGATTGCCAAATCGAACCCTAATGTTGTCGCAATTCTAGTCGAGCCCATTCAAGGTGAAGGAGGTCTCTCAATCGCTGAGGACGGTTACCTAAAATCTTTGCGTCAGATCTGCGATGAGAATGACTGGCTATTGATGTTAGACGAAGTTCAAACAGGTAACGGCAGAACGGGTAATTATTTTGCTTATCAAGGGTATGATGTAACACCTGACGTTGTGACAACTGCAAAAGGCATCGCCAATGGCTACCCTATTGGTGCATGCATGGCAAAAGGCAGCGCAGCCGATGTTCTTACTCCCGGCACTCACGGTTCGACCTTCGGCGGAAACCCTCTTGGCTGTGCAGCTGCACTAGCGACAATCAATGAAATTACAAGCCATAAGCTTTGTGATAGAGCATCTGTTCTCGGAGAACGCATTCTTAAAGAACTTGAGAATGAACTTTTGGCAGCTAACTACGTTGCTGATATTCGCGGCAGGGGCTTAATGATCGGCATTGAACTGACCGAACCTTGCCTAGAGCTCGTTCCACTAGCCAAGGCAAAAGGCTTACTATTGAACGTCACTTCCGAAAAAGTGATTCGACTTCTACCGGCACTGAATATGAGTGACGACGAGTGTGAATTCTTAATTGACGCCGTCGTACAAATCATTCGCCTATATTCTGCCGACGATCGCAGCAGGCCCCGCTCTTAACTGGGCAGGAAACACTCTACCTCCACGATCAAATCGTTTATTTATTGAGAGACAAATGGCACTAAGACACTTCTTAACCTTAAATGA
>NZ_LWFE01000317.1:0-631 GCF_001635675.1 Oleiphilus sp. HI0061
AAATATTGGTTGTCATTAAAGCTCGTAAAACGTAATCTGTGCAGCTATTTTCTTACTTATCGGCTTGTACTTAGTGCAGGTTTTGAATCTAAACGCGGTACGCTTGTCATGCTTGCCGTTAGCAAAGAGGTGACCATGATAAAGGCTGCTATTTCTGGTACTGGGCTGTTTACACCAAGTGAATCTATTTCAAATGATGAGCTTGTTGCGAGTTTTAACGCCTATGTGCAAAGCTTTAATCGTGAAAATGCTGACAAAATAGCCGCAGGCGAACTCGAAGCGCTACAAGAATCTTCTTCCGCTTTTATCGAAAAAGCTTCTGGAATTAAAAGCCGATACGTAATGAATAAGGCTGGCATTCTTGACCCTGAAATAATGCACCCATTGCTACCTGAGCGCTCCAATGACGAGCCTAGTATCTTATGCGAAATGGCCGTTAAAGCAGCCAAAGATGCGCTCAAAAATGCAAACAAAACCGTCGCTGATATCGATGCCGTCATCGTCGCTTGCTCGAATCTACAGCGCGCTTATCCAGCTGTCTCAATTGAGGTTCAAAGCCAACTTGGTGTAGAAGGCTTCGCATATGATATGAATGTGGCGTGCTCATCGGCCACATTTGGCCTTCAGGCTG
>NZ_LWFE01000318.1:0-630 GCF_001635675.1 Oleiphilus sp. HI0061
AAGTAATAGGAGGGCTGAGGGATGACAATTACGCAACTTACTGAACTATTAGGTTGGGCGGTTTTGATTAATCTTGCTTATCTGTCTCTGGCTAGTATCGCGGTGGTATTTTTCAAAGAGGCCATTACATCGATACACAGCAAGATGTTTGATCTTGAGGAAAAGCAACTGGCCCCTGTTTATCTTAGCTTTCTAAGCCAGTACAAAGTCATGACTTTGGTGTTTTTTGTTGCGCCCTACCTTGCGTTGAAGATTATGTGGCATTAGCTCTGCTTTGACCTGAGTAGCGCAGCCTACGGCTAGCGTGAAAACTTTAGAATATGGCCTTTGAACTGGCCCTCTAAATAGTCGGTATGCTCAGGCTTAAAGTGGCTTGAGCTAAAACCAAAGTCAATCATTCGTTTGCTGAGTTTGTTTTTTTTGCCGCGCCCAGGATCTACCAA
This sequence comes from Oleiphilus sp. HI0061, assembly GCF_001635675.1. NCBI lineage: Bacteria > Pseudomonadati > Pseudomonadota > Gammaproteobacteria > Oceanospirillales > Oleiphilaceae > Oleiphilus > Oleiphilus sp. HI0061. Next base: position 444 of record NZ_LWFE01000318.1, read on the forward strand.
AATGACCTCACTTGTTGGCTTGGAGTGTCTTTCAAAGAAATTAGCTAATAAGCTAATGTGTTCGTCTTCATATAATATATCGCTACCAATGATCAGGTCGAAAAGGCCTAAGCTATCATTATCTTTAGCCCAGTCTATACGTTCAAAGGTGATGTCGGCGTCGCTATTAAGTTCGGTATTTCGTTGT
>NZ_LWFE01000319.1:0-1465 GCF_001635675.1 Oleiphilus sp. HI0061
GAATCCTTGTCAGACCGGCCGCTTGGTGCGTCGAATATTGGAGTTGGAAACCTATCGAATGATGGCTTTGTTGTCGTTTCCGATTGCTAAGCAGACAGGGCCGAATATTCATCTAATGAACTTGAATCTGGCTGAGATCATTCAGAATATCACTGAGATTAAAAACCTTGATGACGAACGTCGTTTGATGGGAGCGTTGACCCACTTATCTGCGCAGATTGAACAGACAATATCGGAAACAAATTATCGCTTCTCAGCGACTGAAGCATACTACCATTTAGCGATGAGCAGGCTCGAAGAGTTAAAGGAAAGCGAGGTTTGCGGCTTACAGACACTGAGTGAGTTTCTAAGTCGTCGTTTAACGCCAGCTTACTTAACATGTGAAACCATAGAGAAAGATTTGGATGACTTGTCGCGCAGAATTGATAGAGCCAGTGAATTACTGCGAACGCGCATGAACCTCACAATAGAATCGCAGAACCAGAATTTACTGCAGTCCATGAACCGCCGTGGCAAGCTGCAGCTGCGTATGCAACAGGCTGTTGAAGGCTTATCTGTAGCAGCGATCAGTTATTATCTGGTTGGCTTGGTGAAGTACGTCGCAGAGTCTGCAAAATCAGGCGGCTTAATCGAAAGCAGCACGCTGGTTACCGGTATTTCAGTACCTTTTGCTATTGGTTTTGTGATGTTTGGTTTGGGACGAATGAAACGCAAGCTACATAAGGAAAATGAGAAACTGAAGGGAAATAATTAAATGGCTCTTAACCGAGTAGACCGTAGGCAGAGCCTTCCACGGCTCGCTGGCGGGTTAGCACGGAGAGTCCATATAAGGGGTGGAACCCTCTGCTTACGTTCGTTAAAAACTAAAAATTTCCAGCGATATTCTTCATGCGTTCAAGCATAGAGCGCAAGCCATTGCCTCGGGTTGGGCTGATATGACGCATCAGATCCATGTCATTGAATATTGCTTCAACATCTTTAGCGACGATTTCGGCAGGTGAGCGTGCATTAAGTGTCGCCAGTACAACAGAGGCAAGGCCTTTGACGATAATGGCGTCGCTCTCAATTAAAAAGAAAAGCTTGTTGCTGGCTTCGTCAAAGTAGTGAACAAGCCAGACTTGGCTTTGGCAGCCATGGACCAGGTTTAGTTCAGTCTTCTCTGCTTCAGGAAATGCCGGGAGTGATTTACCTAGGTCGATGATATATGCGTAACGTTCTTCCCAGTCATCCAGAAATTCGAAAGCCTCAAGGATATCGGCATCCGTAGTTTCGGTACCAAAAGGGTTGTTTTTAAACATGTCTGGATTAGCAGCTTGACTCATTAATACGACCTAAAGTGATAAACGATGATTCCGAGGGCGGGATTATATCATACAGATCGAGGCTTTCTTAAGGGGTGATTTTACCCTGTTAACATGCTGTATGTAGGTCGGGCTTTAGCCCGACAATGCAGGAACTTGGTATT
>NZ_LWFE01000320.1:0-836 GCF_001635675.1 Oleiphilus sp. HI0061
TAGCTTTGTTTTTCTGCCATACCAAAATGAGCAAGAGGCTCATCAAAACTAAGAAAACCACCTCCAAGAACTTGCTGAGATAACTGCGCCGCGCTTTCATCTTCAAGAGAATGACCGAGCAATTGCACGCTGGAGCCCAATACCGTTTGCCCATTAAGTCTTAGATCGATCAATATACCCGGCTCTCGAGTCTGATTGATGAAGACGCCATGGTCGGCAGCAACTCGTTGGGAGATGATATCGAGATCACCATCCCGGTCAAAATCAACCGTCACAAAGCTCGGGGTATTTAGATAATCTTCCAAGCCCATTTCCGCTTCTGCTCGGTACATTCCTTCGCCATGCTTATTCATATACAAAACATTGGTCTGGGTACGCCGCCCTGCTCCACCAAACATATAACCGTTGCCAACATAAATATCGTTCCAGCCATCATTATTCAAGTCTGCTATCTTGCTGTGCCAACTCCAATAACTTTCTGATACAGCCCAGTCTTCAGCAAGTTCTTGCCAGCCGCCCATCGAGGACATAGACAAGACATTGCGCTGAACACCCTTAGGGTATAGTGAATAGTTGATAGCTTGCTTTGGGGGAATTACTTTACTGGCAGCTCGGCATAAAGACTCAGCCACTTTGTTTTCCTGAGTCATGAGACTACAAATATCGTCTTGCCTTGATTGCCTGGCCAGTTGAATAAGCTGCGCCTGAAGACAGTCTTGTTTTCTCTTGCTCTCAGCCAAATATTGACAGGTACCAACTTGCCCAGATTTGACAGCCTGATCAAGTGAAAGCAAAGCTCTACACGCCTGTAAGTCTGCAATGCCAGCCTGCTGACA
>NZ_LWFE01000321.1:0-923 GCF_001635675.1 Oleiphilus sp. HI0061
TCTGATCGGCCGAGATTTCGAAACACTGTCTTTGCTTGAATAAAATAACTCGCAGATTTCATCTCTCAATGGGTTGCCAGTCAGCACAACTTTACTCGCATCTTCAAAGGCTTCAGGAAAAGCTGACATCACTGAATCTGCCATTTTCGCGAGTACTTTATTGGTCATTCCTGCTACGGCATTCTGTTCGTGAACCAATAAAGGCTTACCCAAGAGTTTTGCCGCCAAGCCACCAGGCCCAGAAGCGAAGCCTCCCATACCTAACACGGCATCGGGTCTTGTTTTCCTAAGCACTAATAAAGCCTGGAAAACGGCTTTAGCGATCTTCAAGGGTGCTAAGGCTTTGCTTAATATGCCTTTACCGCGAACACCACTGACAGAAATACCGTAAAAAGGAATTCCAGCATCTTGCACTACTCGCTCTTCCATACCACCGACTGAACCTAGCCAAACAACTTTGTCATTGCGGCTCATTAGTTTCTTTGCCGTTGCTAAGGCTGGAAATACATGTCCGCCAGTGCCACCAGCCATCACAAGGAATGTTTTATCACGCATGGATAAGCTCCTTGTCTCGGGCCTGTTCTGAGTCTGGCTCATCTTCGATCAGCATCAGGTCACGGTGAATTCTTAACAAAACACCTATGCACATACAACTCACAATCAGGCTACTACCGCCATAACTTACCAATGGCAGTGTCAGACCTTTAGTCGGTAGTAAGCCCATATTGACGCCTATGTTTATAAAAGACTGAACCGCGAATAAGATGCCAATGCCGTAGGCAAAATAGGCGCTGAATAATTGCTTTTTCTTTTCTGCCAAATAGCCTATGCGTAAGGATCTGTAGACCAAAACGACAAACAACGAAACAACAAGCAATGTACCAATCAAACCAAACTCTTCTGCCATAATGGCAAAAACGAAA
>NZ_LWFE01000322.1:0-995 GCF_001635675.1 Oleiphilus sp. HI0061
CGAGTCTGACAAAGCTACCCTGCTGGAAATCTCAGAGAACCAAGGTTTAAAACCCGTTGCGGGTTGTCGAATGGGCGTGTGTCACCAGTGTATTTGTAAAAAGAAGACCGGGCGAGTCTTCAATACGCGAACCCAACAATATTCGGATACCGGAGAAGAAGAAATACAGCTTTGTGTTTCGGTGCCGGTTGGCAAAGTAGAACTTGAACTTTAAGAGATTAATCAGGAAGACATTATGAATCCGAACAATACTCAGAAGCCATCCCGAGAAATCTTAGACGGCTTTGCAGAAGAGCTGGACAAAGTTCGCGCAGACACCCTTAAGAAAGTGGGCGCAAGTGATGCAAAATACATTCGACGTTTAATCGCAATTCAACGCGGCAGTGAAATTGCTGGCCGAATCCTAATGGTAATGGGCTTTGTAAGCCCCCTATTATGGGTGTTGGCAGTTTTACTGTTGGCCTTAGCAAAGATTCTGGACAATATGGAAATTGGCCACAATGTACTGCACGGGCAATATGACTGGATGAATGACCCTAACATTAACTCCAGAAAATTCGAGTGGGATATTGCGGGAGACTCGGGCTCTTGGAAGCGCTATCACAACCACGAGCATCACACTTATACAAATGTTATCGGCAAAGACCGTGACTTTGGCTATGGCATATTCCGTCTTAGCGATGACCTGCCTTGGCGGCCAAAAAACCGCTGGCAGATATTCAGCTACCTAGGGCTTAGCACCTTCTTTGAAGCAGGGATTGCTTACCACGAAGTCGCTGCAGAAAGAATCTTTATGGGCAAGCGCCGCGAGACAAGTTCCCTGCCAATTAGCCGCAAGCAATTAAAGAAAGATTTCTTTAGCAAAATCGGCCGTCAAACCTTCAAGGATTACATATTCTTTCCTTTACTATGCTGGCCTGTGGCCGGGCAAGTATTACTCGGTAACTTAATTGCCAATATCCTTAGAAACCTTTGGACCTCTACCATTATCTTTT
>NZ_LWFE01000323.1:0-826 GCF_001635675.1 Oleiphilus sp. HI0061
TATCACCTTTTCGAACAACATACTTCTTGAAATTCGTGGCTTTTGATTTAGTGCTTTGAGCAACACTTTGGTTCACTACACTATTGCCACCCTTATTCCATGCCAATAGCGTTCCCGGAGGTGGCGCGTCATTAAAGTAAGCGAGAATTCCGCCCTTTATCGCCTTGGCCATTTTCCGCTGATACTTTGACGACTTTAATCTCTTGGACTCTGCCGGATTTGAAATAAATCCTGTCTCAACCAATATTGATGGAATATCTGGTGACTTCAACACCACAAAACCTGCCTGCTGAACCGAACGCTTATGCAAACGAGCAACATTGCCCATGGAGCTTAATACCTTACTACCTACGCCTAAACTCGCTTTTAAACTTGCCGTGGAAGAAAGGTCCAAGAGTACGCTCGCTAGAACGTCATCCTTGTCTTCCAAACTTACACCACCCACGCCGCCTATTAAATCGGCAGAATTCTCTTTTTGCGCTAACCAACGAGCTGTCTCACTGGTCGCGCCACGGTTTGACAAGGCAAAAACTGATGCACCGTGTGCCTGGGCTTTCTTAAATGCATCAGCATGAATAGACACTAACAAGTCAGTATTATGCTTTCTGGCAATCCGGGTACGCTTGCGCAAACCAATATAATAATCCCGCTCTCTGGTCAGGTAAGCTTTAAAGCCTTTTTGAGCATTAATCTGCTTTCTCAATTCTTTAGCAATTGCCAACACGACATCTTTTTCTTTTATACGATTCGGGCCGATGGCACCCGGGTCTTCCCCACCATGCCCTGGATCTATAACAACGATAATGTCTCGCTTCTGACCCGCAGG
>NZ_LWFE01000324.1:0-16637 GCF_001635675.1 Oleiphilus sp. HI0061
CACTATCTTCCTTACCTGCGAAGTCTACTCCGGCATGCCAGGCACGCTTTCCTGAAAAAGGGTCTGTTCGGTAGCCATAGGCTGAGGACATCCATCCCCAGGTAATGGGGCGGCCGGCAATAAATAATTCTTCTTGGGTTTTGCGGCTAACAAACAGCGCGTCAATCACTTCTAGCTGCTGCTCACTATCAGTAAGTTGTCGGTCAATCTGATCAAGACTTTCAACAATGCCTGGCAGCACGTAAGACTCGCCCAGCTTTGCATCGGTGGGGCCACCTAGCGCAGGGCTCGCACTGAAGTCAAATTCGCCATTCTTTAGCTTCGCTACTTCTGTCAGTCTTTGACCAAGCGCATCAAGGCGTAACAGTCTGGCCTGCATATCACCCATTCTTAAGGTTAGCGCATCAACCTTTTCCTGAGCTGCTCGCTTAATCCTGGTCACTTGTTTCTTTTGTGCGTTGATATCTTGCTGCCAACCAACAATTATTTCTTTATCTAAAGTCGACTCGGCTTCTCCGGCCACCCAGGTCTGTAGACGGTAGCCCGAAAACACTAGTACGGCCATGAGAAAAACAAATAGCGCACCAACAATGACGAGCTGCTTATTTCCTAACTGATAAGTTTTAGACTTTCCGTGGTTTCGACCAACAAAAATAATATTCATAGCTTTTCTTATATCGTTCTTTTAGCATATCCCTATTCCATGATGTCATTCCATGACTCAATTTGCGCTAGTTTGACCAAGCATCAAGCTCTTTGCAAGCGCTAGTCGCTTTGCTCTTGAGCCTTGTCACGCCGAACTTAGCAAAGCCAATTTAGCCTGTCACACTTTTAAGTTTATGAGACAACCAAAGCAGCAAAAGTTTGCCCCTAAAATCAGCTTAAAAAGACTGAGTGCGAAATCAAACAATCTTCAGTCTCTGATTAAACAGGCCGCCAGCCGAAAGTCGCTGGAAGTTCTGTTTGACGAAACCTTGCCAAGCGCTTTTAAAGGCAAGTTTCAAATAAACGCCTTTAGCCAAGGCAGGCTCACCCTCACCTGCTCGTCTGCAGCGCTCATGACCAAATTCCGTTTCTCTCAAGAGCAGGTGATATCTATGCTCAATGCAAAAATTCACCCAGAGAGAATAGAGCAGATCAAAATCAAAGTGCGACCCAAAGGGGCATTTTCAAACAAAGCACCCATTGATACGCCAAGTACACCTAAACACTTAAGCAAAAAAAATGCCCAGATTCTAAGAGAAGAAGCTGAGCATACTGATGATTTGAAACTAAAAAAGATTTTACTTCAGTTAGCCAGACATACTGATTAGCAGATTAGTATCAATATATCCGGCTCGCTGGTTTTCTCTTATGCAGCCACTTAAGCAGCTAACACTGGCTTCATATATGAAATTGGAGCTGTACTTGCGTCTTCGAAAGTATTCACTTCCCAAGCATCGGTTTCCTTGATGAGTTTTCGCAGCAACTTGTTGTTCAAGTCATGACCAGACTTGTAACCTTTAAACTCACCAATCAAGCTATTGCCCAATAAGTATAAGTCGCCGATAGCATCCAAAATTTTGTGTTTTACGAACTCATCGTCATAACGCAAACCATCTTCGTTCAAGACCTTGTAGTCATCAACAACAATTGCGTTATCGAAACTACCGCCTTGAGCTAGATTCATTGCTTGCAAACGTTCAAAGTCACGCATAAAACCAAAAGTCCGGGCACGGCTTACTTCTTTTACAAACGAGGTGCTCGAGAAATCAATCGCCGCATCTTGAGTACCCTGATGAAAAACAGGGTGATCAAAGTCAATTGAAAAGCCAACTTTGAAGCCATTAAAAGGCACAAACGTCGCTTTCTTACCGTCTTCTTCGATCGTCACTTCTTTGGTGATGCGAATAAACTTCTTAGCCGCTTCTTGCTCTTCAATTCCCGCAGACTGGATTAGAAAAACAAAAGGACCAGCACTACCATCCATAATGGGTACTTCTTCAGCACTTAACTCAACACGGCAGTTATCAATACCTAAACCAGCCATGGCTGAAAGCAAATGCTCTACAGTCGCTACTTTAACGCCGTCTTTAACAAGCGTTGTTGAAAGCAAAGTCTCACCTACGTTTTCCGCACGCGCTTCTATCTCCACAGCTGGAGACAAATCGGTACGACAAAACACAATCCCTGAGTCGATCGGTGCAGGCATAAGCGTTAAATACACCTTTTTACCTGAATGAAGACCCACTCCAGTGGCTCGAATTGTATTCTTTAATGTGCGCTGTTTAATCATATTTTGATTTCTATCAACCTTTATAAATTGCTGAACTGGTCAAAAAACAGGCGCATAATAACAGAATGCGCCGAATTTCCCAACTAAAACGATCAACTATTCATCAAGATGTAATATTAGGCGCGGATAATTAATCCGCTTGACGCCTCAAAAATGCTGGTATATCCAAGTAATCAACACTTGGAGCCGCATCAGTTTTGCTCGTATCAACCGCAGCATTACCTACGCGGTCAACGCTTGGACGACGGCGACTTACAGCTGGGCGCTCCAATTCACCGTAATCTAGCGTACCGTCCTTTTTAGTCGGCGTATTGTCAACAACCTTAACCGGCTTATCCATTGCAGCTGACAAACCTGTTGCAACAACTGTTACTTTTAGTTCATCTGTCATCTCAGGATCGATAACCGTACCTACAACAACTGTTGCTGAGTCTGAAGCAAATTCTTCTACAATATTACCCACTTCCGAGAACTCACCCAAGTTCAAGTCAACACCCGCAGTAATGTTAACCAAGATACCACGCGCACCCTGAAGGTTAATGTCTTCTAGCAGCGGGCTTCTAATCGCAGCCTCTGCAGCTTCCTTAGCTCGCTCTTCACCCGATGCTGAACCGGTACCCATCATAGCCATGCCCATTTCAGACATAACTGTTTTTACGTCTGCAAAGTCAACGTTGATCATACCTGGGCGGATAATTAGATCCGCAATACCTTGAACAGCCCCTTGAAGTACGTCATTCGCTGCACCAAATGCATCAAGCAAGGTCGTATTTTTACCTAAAACTGATAGCAGTTTTTCATTTGGAATCGTGATCAAGGAATCAACATTCTCAGCCAGTTCCTGCAAACCTGCTTCAGCGATTTTCATACGCTTGCCGCCTTCAAAAGGAAAAGGCTTAGTCACAACAGCAACCGTCAAAATACCTAATTCACGCGCTACTTCAGCCACAATCGGTGCTCCACCCGTACCTGTACCGCCGCCCATACCGGCAGTAATAAATACCATGTCAGCACCCTTTAGGGTTTCCGCAATGCGCTCTTTATCTTCTAAAGCCGCTTGACGTCCAATCTCAGGATTCGCGCCTGCACCAAGGCCTTTAGTAATTGTGCTACCCAATTGGATAACTGCTTTGTTTTCTAGATCTTTTAGAGCTTGTGAGTCTGTATTTGCACAAATAAACTCTACACCGTCTACATCGCCAGATAGCATGTGGCGCACTGCGTTACCACCGCCACCGCCGACACCAACGACTTTTATTACTGCGTTTTGTGAAACATTCTCTACGAGTTCAAACATCACTCTTTCTCCTAATATTATATTTTCAATCTGCTAGTTGCTGCTTTGTATTGTTGGTTTTTGTAGGCAATTTTTAGAAGTTGCCGGTAAACCATGTTTTTATTTTTTCCATAAAACTTTCGCCTCCCTCAGACCTCATCATCGGCTCACTATCCGTTGTCCTCTGCTTCAGTCCATACATCAATAAACCAACGCCCGTTGCATACATCGGATTATTGACGACATCCGCCAAACCAGATACACCCTGCGGGGATGCTAATCTGACAGGCATATGGAATATCTCTTCTGCTAACTCAACAACGCCTTCCATCTTTGACGTCCCGCCCGTTAACACAATCCCGGCGGCAATTACATCTTCAAAGCCACTTCTACGTAACTCTGACTGTATCAAGGTAAATAACTCTTCATAGCGAGGTTCAACCACCTCAGCCAATGCCTGCCGAGACAAGTCTCGTGGTGGGCGATCCCCAACACTAGGCACTTTTATGGTTTCTTCTGCACCGGCCAATTGCGTCAAGGCACAGGCATATTTAATCTTTATCTCTTCCGCGTTTTGTGTCGGTGTACGCAGTGCCATGGCAATATCATTCGTCACCTGGTCGCCCGCTATCGGGATTACTGCGGTATGACGAATCGCACCACCGGTAAATATTGCGATGTCGGTTGTTCCACCACCAATATCCACAACACAGACACCTAACTCTTTCTCATCGTCAGTGAGCACCGCATAGCTTGAAGCCAACTGCTCTAAAATAATGTCATCAACGTCCAGATCACACTTCTGCACACACTTTTCTATATTCTGAGCTGCGTTAACCGCACAGGTCACCAAGTGCACCTTTGCTTCTAGACGCACACCAGACATACCCAAAGGCTCTTTAATGCCTTCCTGGCTATCAATCACAAACTCCTGAGGGAGAATGTGCAGCACTTTCTGGTCTGCTGGTATTGCCACAGCCTGTGCAGCATCGATAACACGATCAATATCGGCCTGAACAACTTCTCGATCTCGAACCGCAACAATGCCGTGCGAATTCATACTGCGAATATGGCTCCCGGCTATTCCTGCATAGACAGAGTGAATCTGGCACCCTGCCATCAGCTCAGCCTCTTCGACAGCTCGTTGAATTGCGTTAACTGTTGACTCAATATTGACAACAACCCCTCTCTTTAAGCCACGAGAAGGGTGCGAACCGATACCAACTATTTCGATCTGTCCTTCACTATTCTTCTTGCCAACAATTGCAACAATTTTGGAGGTTCCAATATCCAACCCCACGGTAAATTCATTTTCTAATGAGCCAGCCATTCTGGTGTTCCCACGTTACTTTTGTACCAACTTTGCTTTCGCGAAGCCTAAGGCCATCCGATGCCCGGCTCACAAACACATTCCTAATTCTTACTTTTTACCGGATCGCCACTTGATCGCTACACCGTTCGGGTAGCGAGCGTCGATTCGGCTAATATTCGCCACGTCAATATTTGCTCTGGAGCTGAAAACCTTACCAACTCGTTCCAGCTTGGCTTCAAGGTTCTGCTGCCCTTCGCGATCTTGTAGCTTAATTTCACCCATTGCGACCGCCACACCATTACTCAAGGTCATATTCCAGACATTTCTAGGTTTCAATTCCAGCGCTCTAATAGCCAAGCCATACTCTTTAAGGCCTTGCTGTAGTACTCCGAGCGTTGAATACATCATATTTTTCTTCGACGCACTGAACTGCTCACTGCCGATCAGTTGCGGTAAAACCAATAAATCACTTCTTAGTTCAGCAGGCTTAAAGACAACACCTTCTGCATTGAGCAACGCTCCGTCATTCCACTGACTCACCGCAACTTGTTCATTTATTAGCAGCTTGATTTCGCCCGGCCAGACTCTACTCACAGTCGCACTGTTAACCCAGGCCAAGCCCTCTACTCGTGTTTGAACGTCTTTTAAGTCAGTCGCTATAAATCCGGCGCCGACTAAACCACTCAACGCTTGTGTCACTTCACTTTCGTTCAGATAAGAAAACGCGCCTGTTACCTTGATCGATGAGATAGGGTGGTCAACTACTTGTATCAGACTGTCTCTTTTAGTCAGTAATACAAGTAGCGCTAAACAAATTAGCGTCACAGTTAGAACACGCTTGAGCACCAAAACAGTCTCTTCACGTACAGCGTTTCCTTCTGCCAACTGAGCGCCCTGCCCCATTACATGAATTGCAGCATTATGTGCCATCTAACTATCCCCTTTATCATTATTATTGTTCTTGCTTAAGCGCTTGTTTGTCACTGCTGACTTCAGTATTTCCAGTAGCAAATCATCAAACTCTAAACCTGAAGCTTTCGCGGCCATAGGAACCAGACTATGGCTGGTCATTCCTGGTATGGTGTTAACTTCTAACAACCAAAAGCGCCCTTTGCTATCGCGCATTACATCGACACGCCCCCAGCCAGAACAGCCTAAGGCACTAAATGCTCTTTCCGCCAAATTCCCCAGACTCTGCTCTTCTTCATCAGATAAGCCTGAGGGTAATAAATATTGTGTAGAATCTGACTCGTACTTCGCTTCATAGTCATAAAAGGTATGGCTGGTTTTTAAGCCAATTACCGGTAATGGCGAACCATTCAACAAGCCAACTGTATATTCATCACCTTCTATCCACTGCTCCAAAAGCACTTGCTCATCCATTTCCAGAGCCTTACTTACTGCGGCTTCCAGCTGTGTCTGATTATTTACTTTAAACACACCAATCGATGACCCTTCACGAGAAGGTTTAACTGCCAACGGGAAACCCATCAATGAAACCAGGCGGGTGAGCATTTCCGGGTTCAACTTCTCTACATAACTAAACTTAGGTGTCGGTAAATTCATCCCCTGCCAAAGGTACTTAGTTCGTGTCTTATCCATGCCAATGGCAGAGCCCATTACACCACTACCGGAGTACGGAATATTCAGGGTCTCTAAAACACCCTGTATCGTGCCATCTTCACCACCACGTCCATGAAGCGCTAAGAATGCCCGGTCAAAAGGCATGTGTTTGACCAGGTCTTCAATCTCTCCACCAAAATCCAGTTTGAAGGCATCAACACCTTTACGCAGCAAGCCATCCAGGACAGCCTGACCACTTTTCAGAGACACCTCGCGCTCCGCCGAGGTTCCTCCCATAATAACGGCAACTTTACCTAGCTTGTCCGCCACTGAACTCATGAACAAGCCTCCAACAACTCGCCATCTTCCGACAAACGAATAGCTATCTGACCGACGCTACCCGCCCCCTGAGTAAGTAATAAGTCGCCGTCTTGAAGCACTGTGGACAAAAGTTTTTCCAGGTTCGGCACTACCTCATCTACCTGGTGACCACCATCGATATAAATTGGCTCAGCACCACCACGCTGACGAATACTGCGGCACAATGCGCGACTATCAGCACTTGGAATTGGTGTCTCGCCAGCGGGGTAAACTTCCATCAATAGCAACACATCCACCTTGGCGAGAACTTTTACGAAGTCCTCATATAGGTCACTGGTACGGCTATAACGATGCGGTTGAAAAACCATGACCAATCGTTTGTCTGGCCAACCCGCACGAATCGCCTGGAGTGTCGCTTCCACCTCACTTGGGTGATGCCCGTAATCATCAACCAACATAACTTTTGAAGCGCTCTTCGCTTCAGTATCTTGTCGTTGAACAGCGTAGTCGCCATACACCTGAAAACGACGCCCTACCCCTTGGAAACTTTCCAAGGCTCTTTGAATTGCGGCATCTTCAACACCCTCATCACTCGCCACAGTGATAGCAGCCAGTGCATTCAGAACATTATGATGCCCCGGCATTTGTAGCGTGATATCCAGGTCATTCATACCCGCCGGTCTCTGTACGGTAAAGCGATTGTGCATACCGTCTTGGCGAATATTATGCGCCCGATAATCCGCACTTTCTGACACACCATAAGTAAGGACGGCACGTGATACCTGAGGCATTATTTCTTCTACTACTGGGTCGTCTACACACATCACCGCAGCACCGTAAAACGGCAGGTTATGAAGGAAGTCTACAAAGGTCTGTTTAAGCTTTGAGAAGTCGCCACCATAGGTATGCATATGATCCGCTTCGATATTTGTAACCACTGAAATCATCGGTGTAAGGTGCAAGAATGACGCATCACTCTCATCTGCTTCAGCAACCAGGTATCGAGACCCACCCAGACTTGCATTGGTACCCGCGCTATTTAAGCGACCACCGATCACATACGTAGGGTCTAAACCTGCCTCGGCGAGTACCGATGCAATCAAACTGGTTGTAGTTGTTTTGCCATGCGTTCCCGCAATCGCGATACCGTGACGATAACGCATTATTTCAGCCAGCATTTCTGCTCGCGGAACAATTGGCGTACGGTGCTCTCTGGCTGCAGCCACTTCCGGGTTGTTTTCATCAATCGCAGAAGAAACCACTACTACATCGGCTTGTGCGACATTTTCCGCATCATGCCCAAAATAGATTTTCACTCCTAATGAAGCGAGTCGTTTTGTCACTGCTGACTCATTTAAATCTGAACCCGAGATTTGGTAACCCTGGTTACGTAGCACTTCTGCAATTCCGCACATGCCCGCGCCACCAATACCTACGAAATGGATCAGACTGATACGGCGCATCTCTGGAATTTCACTCAATACCATGCTTCCTGCATGCTTTAGTACACTCGCATTTGGTTTATCAGGCATAGCAGACTCTCCTACATTCACTGGCTACATTCTCTGTTGCGTCTGCTTTGGCTAATTTTCTTGCTGCCTCGGACAAAATCGATATTCTCTCGGGTTTACTAAATAAAGGAGCCAAGACCTCACTCAAGGTCGACTCGCTCAAATCCTGTTGGTCTAATAACCATGCCGCACCGCCCTTGGTCATATACTGGGCATTGAGCGTTTGGTGGTCATCGACCGCATGAGGATAAGGGATGAGGATCGCTCCCAAGCCCGCCACACATAGTTCAGATATGGTTAAAGCACCGGCTCGACAGATCACAAAGTCAGCCCAGCGATAGGCTGCGGCCATATCATCAATAAACTCACTTACCTGAGCTTTGACACCATACTTTTCATAACTTGCAGCCACGCCTTCGGACTTATTACGCCCTGTCTGGTGCCAAATTTCCGGTCTAATTTCTGCCCCCAAAGAGCTCATCGCACCAGGAAGCACTTCGTTTAATCTGGCAGCTCCAAGGCTCCCACCCAACACCAGCACTCTGATCGGCCGAGATTTCGAAACACTGTCTTTGCTTGAATAAAATAACTCGCAGATTTCATCTCTCAATGGGTTGCCAGTCAGCACAACTTTACTCGCATCTTCAAAGGCTTCAGGAAAAGCTGACATCACTGAATCTGCCATTTTCGCGAGTACTTTATTGGTCATTCCTGCTACGGCATTCTGTTCGTGAACCAATAAAGGCTTACCCAAGAGTTTTGCCGCCAAGCCACCAGGCCCAGAAGCGAAGCCTCCCATACCTAACACGGCATCGGGTCTTGTTTTCCTAAGCACTAATAAAGCCTGGAAAACGGCTTTAGCGATCTTCAAGGGTGCTAAGGCTTTGCTTAATATGCCTTTACCGCGAACACCACTGACAGAAATACCGTAAAAAGGAATTCCAGCATCTTGCACTACTCGCTCTTCCATACCACCGACTGAACCTAGCCAAACAACTTTGTCATTGCGGCTCATTAGTTTCTTTGCCGTTGCTAAGGCTGGAAATACATGTCCGCCAGTGCCACCAGCCATCACAAGGAATGTTTTATCACGCATGGATAAGCTCCTTGTCTCGGGCCTGTTCTGAGTCTGGCTCATCTTCGATCAGCATCAGGTCACGGTGAATTCTTAACAAAACACCTATGCACATACAACTCACAATCAGGCTACTACCGCCATAACTTACCAATGGCAGTGTCAGACCTTTAGTCGGTAGTAAGCCCATATTGACGCCTATGTTTATAAAAGACTGAACCGCGAATAAGATGCCAATGCCGTAGGCAAAATAGGCGCTGAATAATTGCTTTTTCTTTTCTGCCAAATAGCCTATGCGTAAGGATCTGTAGACCAAAACGACAAACAACGAAACAACAAGCAATGTACCAATCAAACCAAACTCTTCTGCCATAATGGCAAAAACGAAATCGGTATGAGCCTCGGGCAAGTAAAATTGCTTTTGAATACTGTTGCCTAAACCTACGCCCGACCAGTCCCCACGCCCAAATGCGATCAAAGACTGAATCACCTGATATCCACTACCATAGGGATCTGCCCAAGGATCGGTATAGCCCACTAAACGCTTTAATCTGTAGGGCTGCGAATAAATCAGTAAGGCCACAGATGCTAAACAGCCTAGAATCAGAATAATAAACTGCCCTAATCTCGCACCACTGAGGAAAATCATTCCCAGAAAGGCACAACCAATTACAACGGTAGAACCTAAGTCCGGCTCACTAAGCAGCAATAAGGCAACCAAAGCCAAGACCAACATCGGCTTTGCAAAGCCCCACCATGTTGTACGCACCTCATCTAAACGTCTCACTAAATAGCCTGCGAGATAAGCCACCAACAAAAGCTTCGCCAATTCAGAAGGCTGAAAATTCAAGCTACCTAAACTAATCCAGCGTGTACTGCCATTAACTGTTTTACCAACGCCTGGGAGAATGACCACCAAAAGCATTAGTAAAGACAAACTCAGCGCAAGCCAGCCAGTCTTCTGCCACCACGAAGATGGCAACTGGTAAGTAAATACGCCGGCGATACAACCCAAGACAATGAAAATGCCGTGGCGAATCACATAGTGAAATGGGTTTCCATTTCTGGCATCCGCAATATCTACCGAAGCCGATGCAATCATAATCAAGCCAGTCAGCAGCAATAGAACACTAACGAACAACATGACATGATCTGTACGTGGTTCAATGCGAAGCGAGTCTTTGCTTTGCAGCAATCCAGGCATGCCAGCTCTAGCGATAGAAAGTGTCATAAGGCCAAAACCTCCTGCTCAAACATATCGCCTCGCTGCTCGTAACTTTTGAACATATCGAAACTTGCGCACGCTGGAGACAACAACACAGCGTCACCTTCTTCTGCCCGCGCCTTGGCTTGTTGAACTGCCTGCTCCAGGTTAGCAACACGAAGCGTTTCAACCTTATCTTTTAAAACAGCTTCTATTAACTCCGCATCCTGTCCAAATAGCAGCGCCAGTTTCCCAAACTTTTGCATAGGCTCGAGCAAGCCGGAAATATCAGCACCTTTACTATCGCCTCCGGCAATTAGCAGTACCTTTCCATCTAAATTCGCACCAATACTGCTAATGGCTGTTTGGGCTGCACCCGCATTCGTTCCTTTTGAGTCATTGATATAATCAACACCGTCTACAGACCTGATATGCTGACAACGGTGACGTAGCCCCTTATAACTTTTCAGAGCATTCGCCATCGCATCCATAGGCAAGCCAACAGATGTTCCTAATGCCAAAGCAGCTAGCGCGTTCGAAAGATTATGCTCGCCGCAGATCTTCAAATCTTTTACGGGCAAAATACTGTCAAAGCCCTTCACTAGATGACGCTGGCCATCAATGTCCATACAGGAAAACTTATTTAAGTCTGCTCTATTCAAGCCAAAGTGAAGCAGCTCCATTCCTTCAGCTTGTAAGGGCTGACTGAGCACCTCATCATCATTAACAATGACTTTTTTAGCGCCAAAAAATATACGTTGCTTAGCCTGTAAATATGCAATTTTGCTCTCATAGCGATCCATATGATCTTCAGAGAGATTTAGCATAACAACGCTTTCTGCACTTAAATGGTCTGTCGTCTCTAGCTGAAAACTGGATAGTTCTAGAATATATAGCTCACACGAGTTATCTAGTAACTCAAGTGCTGGGGTCCCTAGGTTTCCACCAACACCAACATTTAGCCCTGCCTGCTCTGCCATTTCACCCAGCAAAGTTGTGACGGTACTTTTACCATTAGAGCCGGTAATCGCAACAATCGGCGCCTTAGCGGCTTCGGAAAACAGGTCGATATCACCTCGAACTCGCACACCGCTTTTGATAGCGGCCTGGATTTCTGGTGTTGCCAGTGCAATTCCCGGGCTCAGAATGATTTCAGTTGCTGAGCACAAAAGCTCTTGGTCAAAGCCACCTGTTATACATTGAACATTCGGATAATCAGCATGCAAGCCTTCAAGCCCGGGCGGCTCTTCACGGCTATCCATGACACATAGCTGACAGCCTTGCGACGCTAAAAAGCGCACGCACGAAAGCCCGGTCTTACCAAGACCGACAATAACGACTTTCTTATCTGTCACAATTGTATTCACAGCTTGCCTTATCTAACTTTCAGGGTCGCAAGACCAATTAATACCAATACCACGGTGATTATCCAGAAACGCACGATTACACGAGGCTCTGGCCAACCTTTTAATTCAAAATGGTGATGCAAGGGAGCCATTCTAAATATTCTGCGCCCGGTCAATTTAAACGAAGCGACCTGCAGAATGACCGATACGGTTTCCATCACAAATACGCCCCCCATAATGAATAAAACAATTTCCTGCCTTACCATCACAGCGACAACACCCAAGGCGGCACCCAACGCTAAGGCGCCAACATCCCCCATAAATACTTGAGCGGGATAGGTGTTAAACCAAAGAAAGCCCAAACCGGCACCTAACAAGGCACCACAAAAAACGATTAACTCACCCGTACCTGGCAGATAAGGGATATGTAGATATTCCGCAAACACACTATTACCTGATACATACGCAAAAATACCTAAGGCACTCGCCACGAGAACCGTAGGCATAATCGCCAAGCCGTCAAGACCGTCCGTCAGGTTGACGGCATTACTTGTCCCAACGATGACGAAGTAACTTAAGACGATGAACATGGGCCCTAAATCAAAAACAAAATCCTTAAATACCGGTACAATTAACGCGGTCTCCTGAGGTAGATCTGCTGTAAAGTACAAAAGCAATGCCGCAGCACCACCACAAACTGACTGCCAAAAGTATTTTGCTTTCGCTGGTAAACCTTTAGAGTTCTTTTCAACCACTTTTCGATAGTCATCTACCCAACCAATCGCACCGAATGACAGTGTCACGAATAGTGTAATCCAGACATATTTGTTACCCAGATTTCCCCAGATCAAAGTACTAATCGCCACAGCAACAATGATTAGAGTACCGCCCATCGTTGGCGTACCCGCTTTGCTTAAGTGAGACTGAGGACCATCATCCCTTACAGACTGACCAATTTGATAATGGCTCAACTTCTTGATCATCATCGGGCCAACCCATAAGGAAATCATCAGGGCAGTTAAAACCCCTAGGATTCCTCGCAAGGTTAAATACTGAAACACCGACAAGAACCCAAATGTTTCAGATAAAACGGATGACAACCAATACAGCATTAGTGAACTCTTCTCTTAATTAAATTTACAACTTCATCCATTGCTGCGCTTCTGGACCCTTTGATCATCACGATCTTATTTTTGTGCTGATCTTTCACTAGGTGCTCTGCAAGCAAGGCTTTGTCTTCAAAAACCAATGCATTCTCACCAATACTTTCACTCATCTGTTTTGCGTATTGCCCTATCAAGCAAAACTCTTCGATTCCTAATTCAAGCGCATAAGTCGCGACATCTATATGCGCGTCATGCGCATGAGCACCAAGTTCGGCCATTTCACCCAGCACGGCAACTCGATACCCCGCCTGCATAGACAAGACATTAAGGGCTGCTTTCATCGAAGCCGGATTTGCGTTGTAACTGTCGTCTAATAAAGTGATATCATTAATGACAGCTGTATTCATACGCCCTTCTGTCGACTCAACCTTTGCCAAGCCTTTTGCTACACCTTCCAAGTCGCATCCAACAGCAATTGCAGCAGTCGCTGCTGCGAGAGCATTTTGGATTTGATGCAAACCTGGCACAGGTAAACCAACCCTTACGCTCTCTTCGTGATAATTCAATGTAAAGCAGCTTCCTTCGGCTTCACATTCAACATCACTTGCAAAGACATCAGCATTTTCACTTTCCTGTGAGAAAGACAAACTTTGCCTTCCTCCCAAGCGCTCTAACCAAGTCATATAGGCTGGGTCATCGAAGTTTATTATTCCAACGCCGTCAGCGCTTAAGGAGTCATAAATTTCTCCTTTGCCTTCGACGATCGCTTCGTAATCACCAAATACTTCAATGTGAGCGCTGCCAGCATTCAAAACCATTGCAACATCTGGTCGGGCCATATTGCTTAGATAGGCAATATCACCTTTCGCTCTCGCTCCCATTTCCACAACTGAAAACTGGTGTTCAGCATTTATGTCTAACAAAGTTAGCGGCACACCCACTTCGTTATTGAAATTACCCTTCGTTGCCGCGGTCTTGCCGTATTCTGATAAAACAGCTTTCAACATATTCTTAGTACTGGTTTTGCCTGCTGACCCCGTCAAACCAACTAACTTTCCGCAAAACCTCTGTCGATTAAGTGAAGCAATTGAAGCAAGCGCTTTGTCAGTATCGTTAACTTGTAAATATGAAATCTGTTTGGCTGTCATCCCCTTATCTTCGAAATACTGCGATACACTTGCTAAATCTTGTTCGCCAATAACACCTGCACAGCCCTTTCGCAGCGCATCAACAATAAATTCATGCCCATCAAATCTTTCGCCCTTTAAGGCCAAGTAAACATCACCTTCGTTAACGGTACGTGAATCAATAGATAGGCAAGTAAAGCCCGTATCATCACCCAATAAAGTACCCGGCAAAGCTTTAGCCAAAGAGGAGAAAGTCATGACATCAATCATTAATGACCTCCTCTAGCGCCTTAGGAAGAACAGCTGCTCCCGAAATCAATTCGCGCACAGTTTCGATATCACTAAAGTAGTGGCGCTGACCTTTCACTTCTTGCCACGTTTCATGACCTTTACCCGCCACAAGAATGACATCATCTGCTACTGACTTTTCGAGCATTTTCTGTATTGCCATTCGTCGCTCGTGTATCACTTCCACCTTCGATGGCTGCGCAAAGCCCGCTAAAATATCTGCGATGATTGCTTCTGGTGATTCTCCTCGTGGATTGTCATCACTGAGGACAATGTCATCTGCAAACGCTTCGGCAACTCTTGCCATCTCGGCGCGTTTTCCTTGATCACGGTCACCACCACAACCAAATATCACCCTTAGAGAGCCACTGCAAAGAGGCGCTAGCGTTTTAAGTACATTTTCCAAAGCATCAGGTGTATGTGCATAATCAACTACGACTGTAGGTTGATTCACAGACCGAAGCACTTCCATACGGCCATCAACCGCTTTAATCTTTTTAACTCGCGACTCAACGCTTTCGAGGTCGTTCATCGCCGTGGCAGCTGCAAGCACAGCTAACAAATTGCTTAAGTTAAATTCGCCCAGCAATGGGGAGTCGATCATTACCTGACCTACTGAAGCCTTGATCAATGCGTGTATACCCGATGACGAAAGCTCGTTCGTCAATACCGCAACATCAGCAGCTTTACTTGAAACCGCATAACTCGTAATGTTTGTGCCTGGCGTAACAGCGGCTTTAAAATCGCTGAACAGGTCATCATCTCGATTTAGTACTGCAAAGGCCAAGCTCGTGTTCTGAAATAGCTTCTGCTTGGCTTGCGCGTAGTCGGACATTGAACCATGGTAATCCAAGTGATCACGAGTCAAATTGGTGAACACTGCTCCATAAAACTGGACGCCATCTACCCGGTTCTGACATAAGCCGTGCGAAGATACTTCCATCACTACAAACTTTGCACCCGCGTCACGCATATTAGCCAAATGCCGATGCACCTCGATCACA
Organism: Oleiphilus sp. HI0061; assembly: GCF_001635675.1. Taxonomy (NCBI): domain Bacteria; kingdom Pseudomonadati; phylum Pseudomonadota; class Gammaproteobacteria; order Oceanospirillales; family Oleiphilaceae; genus Oleiphilus; species Oleiphilus sp. HI0061. The sequence continues at coordinate 15,409 of NZ_LWFE01000324.1, forward strand.
TCGGGTGTCGTGTAACCGGTCGCAACCAGAGCTTCCGTCTCCTCACCAAGCAAGCCATAACCCAAGGTTCCCATCACGCCACACTTATGCGGTCCTTGGGATATGTAAGAGGCAAGGTGGTTTGCTACTGAGGTCTTGCCGTTCGTACCGGTGACACCGATTACTTTAATTTCTTCACTTGGCCTAAAGAAGAAGCGAGCCGCTATCTCTCCCATACTCTGGCGAAGGCCCTGCAAGCAGATCTCTATCGCTGCTTTATCTTCATATATTCGGCAGTTAGTATTTCCATCGCGTAGTACTGCGTTTGCACCGCGTTCAATAGCTTCTGCAACGTACAGCTCAAGCTGAGCTTCATCACTAGCAATCGCAATGAACACATCACCTTTTTGAACTTTTCTACTATCGATCGAAATACCTGAAACTCGTGTATCCAGCGCTGCAGGCACATTACAAATACCTCGGAGCAAATCAACCAATGAGTGAGCATAGATATTTTGCATACTACCCTCTGCTCGCTAAAATTGATTTGCCAGAAGACAAGGCTGAACTTTCTTTATCGGGGCTGACATCAAGCAAGCGCATCGTGCCATTCACAACTCGTGAAAAAACTGGCGCCGCAACCTCACCACCATAATATTCCGCACCTTGCGGACCATCGATCACTACCACCATGGCGACTTCGGGTTTATCTATTGGCGCGACGCCGGCAAACAGCGCTTTGTACTGGCTCTCTTCATAACCCGAGCTTCCTACACTGTGAACAGTGCCCGTTTTGCCTCCGACTTCATACATTGGCAATTGCGCTCGCGTTCCTGTTCCACCCTTGGCAACAACAGCCTTCATAGCTTTTCTCAAGGAATCAGAAACATCCGAGCTCAAAATCTGCTCTCCTGGGTAATGCTCTTCACGATAAACAAGACCCAAAGGGTGCTTTACACCACCATTCCCTAATATCATATAAGCTTGGGCAAGTTGCAGTGCGGTAGCATTCAGACCGTAACCATAAGACATGGCTGCAACTTCAATTGGCTGCCAATGCGAAGAGTCTGGCAAAGAACCTATACTCTCTCCAGGAAAGCCAATTCCCGTTCCCTGCCCAAAACCAAGCCGGCTAAACATATCCCAAACGACATCACCACTAAGATCCAGCGCTATACGACTGGTTCCAACATTACTACTTTTGGCAATAATATTAAGGACACTTAGCTCACCGTAGTTTCTGTGATCTC
>NZ_LWFE01000325.1:0-846 GCF_001635675.1 Oleiphilus sp. HI0061
AAATTAAGAAGATTTCCGAAGATATGGTCGTCAGTTTGGCTGAGGAATTTGGTGTTAAATATCATTGGGAAGGTGATACAGTGCGCTTCAAAGGTGCTGGAGCTAAGGGGCGAATGACAGTGCTACCACAACAGGTTGACCTGAAAATGGAGCTGGGTTTCTTACTTATGCCTCTTAAATCCAAAATTGAGAAATCAATTATTCGCCGATTAGATGAGTGTCTTTCCTAAGTAAATTTCCGATGATGTAAAGCGCCGAACTAATAAAAAGAGCTAATTTATGGCCCCGATATCCAAGTGTAACGCAGATACTGAAGCAGTGGCGAATACCATCTCATTTCCTCGTTTTGTTTCTAAGCTACCGGCTTTTATCAAAGGTACGCCCAAGAGAGTCAAGGGAATGTATATCGCGAGCCGAAAACCAGGTGATTACCCTGCCGGGATGGGGGTTTGTCTTGAGCAGTCGGCCTCAAGAAATCCGCAAGGGCTTGCGTTAATTTTCGAAGAGCGGGAATTTACTTACCAGATCTTCAATCAGTGGGTTAACCGACTTGCGCGATCACTTCTGAACTCTGGTTACGGCAAAGGTGATGTCATTGCTGTTTTTATGGAGAATCGCCCAGAGCTATTGGCCTGTGTTGCTGCGATTGCCAAAATAGGGGCCGTGAGTGCGCTCATCAATACCAGTCAGCGCGCCGCGGTGTTACGCCACAGTTTTGAGCTCGTCGATGCTAAAGCAATTATTGTCGGGCGAGAGCTATTTTCAGCGATTTCTGAGGTAGAGAGTAGTCTTCCTGTTTCTAGTAATGCTCGCTTTTTCTTTGATGATGCTGACACTTTGCTTAGT
>NZ_LWFE01000326.1:0-810 GCF_001635675.1 Oleiphilus sp. HI0061
TGTGACTCTCCAATCACAGTAGAAGGTGGTGGTTCCATTGATATCATACTTCTTTGCTTACTATCGATATTTGCATTGGCTCAATCAAAAAGCTTCAAACAGCATATACGATTCCTGCCACGCTCTCTGAACAGCCTCGCTGTCGGCTTTGCTTTAATCCATTTATCCCTTTCTCCCAGCTTATCTGAAGCATCAGAAAGCCCCTTGACTAGCTTAAACAGACTCTATATCAACAGCGCATTGGGGTTGTCGTATACAAGTACAGACTTAAATGAGTTTGACCAGCAGCTTCAATCAAACGGTTTAGATGCCAAAGCTATTGATGAGAACAGCGAGCGCTTAGGTTGGCGTTTTGGGCTTGGTTATGAGCTGAACAACAATTGGGCATTGGAGCTTAACTATCTTGATCTTGGAGAAGTTGATATCAAGTTTGAAGGCGCCTATACCGACAGTGAAAGCTTCTTCAACGCCGTCAAAAAGATACATCCCGAATCTGGTGCAGGCTGGGAGATTTCAGGTTCATACAGGCAAACATTCCTAGATAGGTTTAGCGCTTTTGCCAAGGCAGGTATTTTCTCTTGGCAAGGGAGCTACGATGCATCTCAATTTGGATCTAATCAAGGAGAGCACAAGACTAGCGGTTCAAGCTTTTCCTATGGCATCGGAGCGGGATCTAAAATAACTGATAACTGGCAATTAGATGCGCAGCTAGAACGCTTCGAGCTGGATAACGATAGTTCTTATCTAGCTTCAGTCAGTCTTAAGTACCGCTTTGATGATGCTGTCAAACTGGCCGATCAGACTTCTGCT
>NZ_LWFE01000327.1:0-900 GCF_001635675.1 Oleiphilus sp. HI0061
CAATTCAACATCGATTCCATAAGCGCTTTCCCCTTTTACCTTTGCAGCTGCATCAAGTCGAGCGTCGAATTTCCCTATGTACTTGAATTGAGCCGGTTCTTTTACCTTTATTTCCTGCGGTAAATCTTGCTGAGAAGCTAGTTTAGCCAAAGCACCAAAACTCACTTTTTTGCCGGTAGACTTAACGCTGACATAAGCATTACGGCACTCTAAGTTATCTTGTGGTAACGCAAATGCTTCTGACGCTGCTTGTAGCAATAAAGTCCGTACAGCAGCCCCTGCCTCGCGAATCTGGCTCCAACTGCTTGAAAGACTGTTACTACCCCCGGTTAGCTGCAAGCCATAATCCGGGTTGCGATAAGCTGCGTTTGCCCCGGCAAAAACAACCTGAATAGTATCTGGTGAGGTATCTAGCTCTTCAGCCAGCAGCGTTGTAATACCCGTGTAAGTGCCCTGACCCATCTCTACTCTATCTAAAGTGAAGATCACAGAGTTATCTGGCCGTATCTCGAGCCAGGCATTAGCCAACCAGCTACCAGTATTTGATAGTTCATTGTTTCTTAGCGTACTGCAGCCTGGCAATGTTATCGCCACGCTAAGGCCGCCAGCAGCGCCTAAACCAACTTTAAGAAAATCCCTACGATTTATCGCTGTATCAGGTAAAAGCTCTTTAGATTTGTTCATGAGATTAGAATGCATTATGAGCGCTTCATACCTTTGCTTTGTAGGATAGATCGGCAGCAATTTGCTGTGATGCAACAGTGTCTTTAATGGCAGCCTTGATTCGGGAATAAGTACCGCAGCGACAAAGGTTACCGGACATCGCATTGTCAATATCTTCATCACTAGGGTTTGCATTAGCTTTCAAGAGCGAGGCTGCGGACATAAGCTGTCCAGGCT
>NZ_LWFE01000328.1:0-1146 GCF_001635675.1 Oleiphilus sp. HI0061
CAGAGAGCCGCCTTATCTTACCTGCAAAAACAACTAATGTTTAGTTTTTGCTCTTATCAACAATCTTGTTAATCCATGGCATCATCTTACGAAGCTCACCACCAACCTGCTCGATTGGGTGCGCAGCATTGTTACGACGGTACGCAGTCATTGAAGGATAGTTTGTTGCACCCTCTGAAATGAACATTTTCGCATACTCACCATTCTGAATACGCTTAAGCGCATTACGCATCGCTGCACGAGACTCTTCGTTAATAACTTCTGGGCCCGTTACATACTCGCCGTANTCAGCATTGTTTGAGATTGAGTAGTTCATATTGGCGATACCGCCTTCATACATAAGGTCTACGATCAACTTCAATTCATGCAAACATTCGAAGTAAGCCATTTCAGGCGCATAACCCGCTTCAGTAAGCGTTTCAAAACCCATCTTAACCAACTCAACAGCACCACCACAAAGAACAGCCTGCTCACCGAACAAGTCAGTTTCAGTTTCATCTTTGAAAGTTGTTTCGATAATGCCCGTACGACCACCACCTACACCTGAAGCGTAAGATAGCGCAACATCTTTAGCCTTACCCGTTGCATCCTGATAGATAGCGATTAAGTCTGGAATACCACCGCCCTTCACAAATTCTGAACGAACCGTGTGGCCCGGCGCTTTTGGAGCGATCATGATAACATCAAGATCGGCACGAGGCACAACCTGGTTATAATGAATAGCAAAACCATGAGCAAATGCTAGAGTAGCACCCTGCTTAATGTTTGGCTCAATTTCTTCTTTGTACAAAACAGACTGAAACTCATCTGGAGTCAAAATCATTACTACATCAGCACCAGAGACAGCCTCAGCAACCGGCTTAACAGTCAAACCATGCGCTTCCGCTTTCGCTACAGAAGAAGAATTTGCACGTAGACCAACCGTTACATCAACACCAGAATCTTTCAAGTTACAGGCATGAGCATGACCTTGCGAACCATAACCAATAATTGAAACTTTCTTACCTTTAATGATCGATAGATCACAATCTTTATCGTAATAAACCTGCATGACAATCCTCTACTTTTCTCTTGTCGAAATAAATCGACGCTTAATTAAAATTTTACTAAACAACACGCTATAGACTTAGCACTTTCTCGCCACGC
>NZ_LWFE01000329.1:0-823 GCF_001635675.1 Oleiphilus sp. HI0061
GGGCAGGAGCTATACCAAACTCATTGTCAGGCCTGTCATGGTGAGAATCGTTTGGGTGCAATGGGTCCGGCTTTACTTCCTGGGAACCTCAAGCGCTTGAGAAAAAATAAAGCGCTAGGTGTCATTAAAAATGGCCGCGTAGCGACGCAAATGCCAGCATTTATGAGTACGCTTAATGACGCGGAAATCGAAGCTTTGGGTGATCTGATCTATACGCCTTTGAAAGAGATGCCGAAGTGGGATTTGAGTGATATTAATCAGTCTCAAAAAGTCTTTTTCAAGCCTGGCGACTTAGGTGAAAAGCCGGTTTTTGAAGCCGATATGATGAACTTGTTCATTGTCGTTGAGCTAGGTGATCATCATGCAACGGTTTTGAATGGTGATACATTTGAGCCTATCCATCGTTTTAAAACCCACTTTGCCTTACATGGTGGGCCAAAGTATTCACCTGATGGTCGCTTTGTTTACTTTGCTTCACGTGATGGCTGGGTGAGCAAGTTTGATATCTATAATCTAGAGATTGTTTCTGAAGTCAGGGTGGGGATTAATACACGTAACCTCGCTGTATCGAGTGACGGCCGCTATGCCATGGCGGCGAATTACCTTCCGAATAACTTGGTGATCCTGGATACCAAAGATCTGTCTCCCATTAAGGTGATTGATGTTAAGGATAAGGATGGTAATACGTCGCGCGTCAGTGCTGTCTACAATGCACCGCCAAGAAATAGCTTTATTGCTGCCTTAAAAGATATAAAAGAGGTTTGGGAAATAAACTATGAAGACAAACCTCCTGCCGGTTTCGTTGGTTGGGAGCATAGCTATC
>NZ_LWFE01000330.1:0-889 GCF_001635675.1 Oleiphilus sp. HI0061
CTTAGATTTCGAATACCATAATTTTCGGTATAGGCCTGCGCCATGGTTTCCCCCATTAGCACACCAAAGGGTGTATCTTCATCAGGCCCGGCAGGAGACGTTCCCGGAAAAGGAAGACCAACAGTCTCTGCCCCCGTATTGACCGGTTCAGGCCCAGCGCCATTACGCCCATGCGGGACTTCGCTTGCACCCGTGTGGCAACCGTTACATTCTATTAATTCCCCTGGAGCGACTTGCAGCCAGTTTTGATGACGCTCACTAGTACGCTGCCCTTTTTCATTTAATACGCTAAGTGCAAAAGCAACATTGGCTGGTACGGTCACCATTACAGATCCATCTGGTTCAATAGGAACATAACCCAGGATTTCCCGCATAGATTGCGCTCGACTTCTACCAAAAGCGGAGTTATCAAAATCACGTACGTTTTCATCAGGTATTGAAACAGCCTTCTCGATTCTTAGAAAACGTTGAGGACGCTCAGAAGGCTCTGTCACCTCAGGATTAGCAAGCGCCGCTAAACCGGCAGGAGACGTATCTTCACCATCAAAGTCATAGACACTGCGAATATGAATCGCTCCTAAACCATTACCAAAGTTTTCCAACTCTACTGGAACGTAGTCTTCCGGTTCTGGCCGACTTGTAACCAACATCACCTGATCGTAGCGATTACCTTCACTCGGTAAGGCAACCACTTTTAAGGTCTTATCGCTCGCATCATAGACATATAAACCATAGAGAGGTGTCGCGGCTTCATAGGTATCTGAAGCGAGTTTCTCTTCGGTACAATATTCTGGCTGGCCTTGTTGATCACCATCTGTTTCAGCATCGATATCGATCAGGGCAACACGACATAAGCTCCAGCTCACCAAGTAACGGTTTGAGCCATCAT
>NZ_LWFE01000331.1:0-1165 GCF_001635675.1 Oleiphilus sp. HI0061
CGACAAACAAACCAATTCGCGTGCTGTCTGCTTGTAAGTCAAAGCCTAGTATCTCTTTGAAATCTGTTAAGCCGTTGGTCCCGCCAAAACCCATCTCGTTTCGGTAGAAAGACAGCATCAATGCATAAGTCAGTGCTTGCGTCATGATCGATAGATATACACCCGTGACTCGAGACCTGAATGCCAACCAACCGAACACGAAAGCTAGCAAGCCAGGCACCAATGCCACCATGATCATCGCAAACCAGAATTGATCCATACCCTGCCAGAACCAAGGTAGCTCTTGCCAATTCAGAAAGACCATAAAGTCAGGTAGCTCAGGGTGACCATAGACACCACGGTCACCAATCTGACGCATTAAATACATGCCCATGCCGTAGCCACCAAGCGCGAAAAATGCACCATGACCCAAGCTCAAAATACCGCAATAGCCCCAGATAATATCAACTGCCAAAGCCAGCATGGCGTAGCACAAGTACTTACCCAGCAAAGTTATGGTATAGGTGCTGACATAAAACACTGAACCTTCAGGCATCACCAAGTTACCGATAGAGGCAAGGAAAGTGATGGCGAGTAAAAGAATTACAAATGGAAAGGTTCGACTCCCCGGCTGACCTTCTCGGCCCATTAATCCGCGATCAAACAGCGTACTTAAAATACTCATTCTGCCGCTCTCCCCTTCTGTGGAAACAGTCCTTTCGGTTTTTTCTGAATAAACAAGATGATGAATACCAATACCAAGATGCTAGCCAATACTGCACCGGTAACCGGCTCAAGAAATTTATTGGCAATACCTAAGCTGAAGCCTGCTACCAAGGTCCCCCAAAGGTTTCCAACACCACCAAACACAACGACCATAAAGGAGTCGATAATGTAAGCTTGCCCGAGATTCGGCCCTACGTTCGTTAACTGACTCAAAGCCACACCCGCCATACCGGCGATACCTGAACCTAAACCAAAAGTCATTGCATCGACCCAGTCTGTGCGAATACCCATGGCTTTTGCCATGTCACGGTTCTGAGCAACCGCACGAACATTCAACCCCAATGAGGTCTTATTTAAGATCAACAACAACAGACCAAACACCAATAATGCAAAGGCAAGAATGTAAAGGCGGTTCATCGTGAGCGATAAGACAGGGTTGATATCTAAGGAGCCACTCATC
>NZ_LWFE01000332.1:0-750 GCF_001635675.1 Oleiphilus sp. HI0061
CTTATTGCTGTTCTTTTTCTATGAATTCAAACCTGCCCTATGGCTTGTCGGGATATTCTCAGTATTTGCCCTGGCCTCTTTGAATGCTAGCGGCTCTCCGTTTGAAAACATTCAAAATACTATGAGCTACCTTTTGTACCTAAGCATGAGCTGCTGCCTGGTTTACTTGAGAGAACTAAGACGAAAACAGCTTAAGCCACTGCGTCGTACAGATAACCTGACCAAAGCAGCCACCAAAGAACATCTAGATGATGACCTGACAAAAGAAATTCAACGCAGTGAACGTGAAGGCAGTGAATTGTCTACAGCCGCGTTGGCAATTGACAAAATATGTCTTTCCAAACTAAACCCTAAAGAACAAGATGCTGTCACGATTGCCATTGGCAAGTTGCTCCATAACAACCTTCGCTTGTTCGACAGTTACTACCTTTGGGAACATCATGAGTTTCTTATCGTCTTACCTCATACCAGCTCGATTCAAGCAGTCAAGATAGCAGACAGCCTGCGACTTAAAGTCCGCAAAGAAATTGAGATTCATGGAGAAAGTATTACCGTTAGTGCTGGCGTGTCCTGCTTAAATATCGGCGATGACAGTACCTCCATAACAGGCCGGGCAAGCCATGCCTTATCAGAAACACAAGCTACCAGTATTAATAGAACACACATCTATCGAGACATCGATGAGCTGCCCCAAGACGCAACGCCAGCCAATGCAGAAGGAGCACAATAATGTTCTCTGAAATCCAGCTT
>NZ_LWFE01000333.1:0-802 GCF_001635675.1 Oleiphilus sp. HI0061
TATGGCACTCAACAGAACAAATTCTAACGTGGCGGAAAATTCACAAATTCTGATGAGAAGGCAGGATTAATGGTCAATATTAAAAAAGGCCTCGATCTTCCAATATCCGGTTCTCCCGAACAAAGCATCACCCAAGGAAATTCCATTAGCAAGGTTGCTATAGTTGGATTTGACTATGTTGGTATGAAGCCAACCATGTCTGTTCAGGTTGGTGACAAGGTAGCTAAGGGACAACTTCTTTTTGAAGATAAGAAAACCGAAGGTGTGAAATTTACTGCACCAGCTAGCGGGACGGTTATTGAAGTAAATCGTGGCGAAAAGCGCGTATTCCAGTCGATTGTAATCGAGAAATCTGGTGATGAAAAAGTAGAGTTTGCAAAATACTCCGCTTCAGATCTTGGAAGTCTTACTCGTGAACAAGTCGTATCGAATCTGGTTGAATCTGGCGTCTGGACAGCATTTCGAACTAGGCCTTATAGTAAAGTGCCTGAGTTGACTGCTCAGCCAAATTCAATATTTGTTACCGCAATTGATACTAACCCATTAGCTGCTGATCCTGAAGTAGTGTTGTCGGGCGAAGGTGAGGCTTTTAGTCAAGGTTTAAGTATTATTGAAAAACTTACTGAAGGTAAGGTTTTTGTTTGTACTAAAGCTGGTTCTAACATCGAACTACCACCCATCGCGCGCGTAGAAAAGCAAGAGTTTTCTGGCCCGCACCCTGCTGGTAATGCCGGAACACACATCCATTACCTTGATCCTGTAAGCGATAGTAAGAGTGTATGGACTATTTCTTATCAGGACG
>NZ_LWFE01000334.1:0-1553 GCF_001635675.1 Oleiphilus sp. HI0061
TCTGCTGCCGATATTTTTCGGGAACATGCAGCACTAACAGGCTTTAAAAATACGGCTGAACAACGGCCTAGAGATTTCGATATCTCTGGCTTGGCAGAGCTTAGTGACGAACAATACGACTCGCTAGAACCTGTGCAATGGCCCGTAAACAACACTCACCCGAATGGTGTAAAACGATTTTTTTCTGAAGGAGGTTTCTTTACCGCCTCCGGCAAAGCCAAACTCATAGCACTCAGACATCGCCCACCTGTTAACTCATTGTCAGAGGCCTGGCCCCTTGCTTTGAATACCGGACGGGTTCGAGACCAATGGCATAGCATGACCCGCACTGCCTTATCAGCGAGGCTAAACCAGCATAAGCCGGAGCCCTATGTCGAGATCACTCCTGAAGACGCTCATAAGTTCGGTTTAAGTCAGGGCGATATAGCTGAAATAGAAAGTCATTGGGGAAGCATGCTTGCACGAGTGGAGGTCACTAAACGCCTTCCGCAGGGAGAGCTATTTGTCCCCATGCACTGGACCTCTCAATTCAGCAGCCAGGGGCGCGTTGGAGTAGTCGTTAACCCAGAGATTGATCCAATATCCTTCCAACCCGAAAGCAAGCACACGCCGGTTAGCATCAAAGCTTACCAAACCAACTGGCACGGTTTTGTTATTTCACGTCACCCTTTAATTCTTGATGGCATTGACTACACCGTACTCATCAAAGGCGATGGCTACTTCCATTACGAACTTGCAGGAAGGCGGCAAATCAAGCACTGGCAAACCCATCTGTCCAGTCAAATCAGAATCCACTCAGGAGAGCTAGAGTGGCAAACCTATCAAGATGAGCATCAAGGATTATTTCGAACCGCCTGCTTTAATGAAGGCATACTTCAAGCTGTGCTCATCGTAGGTTCGAACTACCAACTACCCGAGCGAAGCTGGATCGCCTCATTATTTAGTCATACCGATAAGCACCCTGAAACCTTAGATACAGAAAGCCGCATGGCTTTATTAACAGGCAAACCACCCATAGGTACGCCGGATGTCGGTAAAATCATATGCGCCTGCTTTAATGTCGGGAAAAAAACCATTCAAACGGCAATAAAGGAACACCAACTAACAAGCCCACAGGAAGTTGGAAAAGTCTGTAAAGCTGGCACCAATTGTGGCTCTTGCGTACCTGAGATAAAAGCGCTATTTACTTAAGGGCAAGCTGACAATAAGCCTCGTACAAGCTAAGTACGAGGCTTATTCCTCCTAAGGGTCGTAGCGGCTAACGAGTACGGTACTCGGCTGACGAGGGGTGTTAAAGCCTTCCGAGGCTTGCTCATTAATTTCGATCAAGGGCACATCTGAAACTAAAGGGTCGAGTTGCTGGGCGTCTTGCCGAACAATCCAATAGCTTGCAACAAACGAAACGGTGAGCGCTGAGTATAAAATGGTATTTCGAGTATATTTTTTCATTCATTAATCCCTGCTTTTTATTTTTAAATTTTTACAACGGAATAAGAACAACACTGATCTTTTTTTAACCAGAAATATGAGTCTACTCTTTCATTTTTATACTG
>NZ_LWFE01000335.1:0-62339 GCF_001635675.1 Oleiphilus sp. HI0061
ATGGGTGTTAGCGATACTGATCGTCTTAGTTTTACGGTTTTTGTCGCGCTGGCCTTACATAGCTTAATTATCCTGACCGATTTTCTGGAAGAAGATCCGGAGCCCGTGGCGTTTACTATGGAAATTACGCTTTCTCGCTTTGAGGATGAGACCAAGCCAGATAAGGCGGACTTCTTTGCCGAGACCAACCAGCTTGGCAGCGGTACGCTAGAAGAAAAAGCGAGAGTCACGACGCCGATTGAATCGAAGCAGTTCAATGCCCTGGAGCAATTAGCCAGCTCTCCAGCGCCAACACAAGACAGTATAGAAAAGCGTGATAAACAGGTGATCAGCTCGGTATCGGGCGAAAGGCTAAGACCCAGCCTGTTTGATCGTGTGCAAGAAGAAAATAAGCCCACCGAAGTGCAGCCTCGAAAGTCCATTCTGGAACGAAGCCTCGAAATAGCTGAACTGGAAGCTGATTTAGATAGGCAGAGGCAAAATTATGCTAAACGCCCAAGGGTGACTCGCTTGACCGCAGCCTCGACAATGAAAGCGGTCGATTCTCAATATGTGGCGCACGTTGTCAATAAGATAGAGCGGACAGGCAGTCTGAACTTTCCTGAAGATGCCGGGAAGCGCTTGTATGGTAAACCCCGCGTCTCAATTTCTATCTATTCCGATGGCACGATTAAAGAGGTTGTCGTGTTACAGAGCTCAGGAGATCTAGTTCTGGACTCCAAAACCAGAGATATTGTTCATCGAGCGGCGCCCTTTGCGCCCTTTCCAAAGAATGTAAGAAAAGAGCGAGATGTATTAGAATTGATTCGCACCTTTTCTTATAACAAGAGTGGAGTATCCAGCTATTTGTAGCCATTTAGAAAATCAGTTTCTGATCGCAATGCCCCAGATGAAAGATCCAAACTTCTCAGGGTCTCTGACGTATATTTGTGATCATAGCAGCGATGGCGCAATGGGCGTTGTGATTAACCGCCCTACCGATATTGGCTTGGCTGAGTTACTCGAACAGTTAGATATCAGTATGACGATTGATACTGATGCCAAAATTTACGCTGGCGGGCCGGTCCAAAGAGATCGTGGTTTTATCTTTCATGATGGTGAAAAATGTTGGCAATCTACGCTAGAGTTATCATCCGGACTGAAACTCACCACATCTAAAGACATCCTTGAAGCCATTGCACAGGGAACCGGGCCACAAACCTATCTGGTTGCCCTTGGCTATGCTGGTTGGGGAGAGGGGCAGTTAGAAGGTGAGCTCACAGAAAACACTTGGTTCACTTGCCCCGGGTCTCAGGACATATTGTTTGCTGACGACGATAGCAAAAAACTGACAATGGCGATGGATATTCTCGGTATTAAGGCAGACCAGCTCAGTGGCCAGATAGGTCACGCTTAATGACCAATGAAGCCTTGACCTACTTATGTTTTGACTTTGGTGTAAAGCGCTTCGGTGTTGCCTGTGGGAATAGCCTACTTAAAACCGCATCAGAGCTTGCTCCCATTAAAGCCAGAGAGGGGATTCCTGACTGGGAAGTAATTGAACAATTGGTAGAAGAATGGAAACCGACAGGCTTTGTCGTTGGTTTACCTTTGAATATGGATGGCTCTGAAAGCGATATGTCATTGCGAGCGAAGAAGTTCGGTAAGCGCTTAAAAGGCCGTTTTAATAAACCAGTCGATATGATGGATGAGCGGCTCTCAAGCTTCGAAGCTAAGCAGGCGGTGAAAGCTAGAACGGGTCGGTACGTAGATTTTGGGGATCACTCGGTTGACGGTGCCGCAGCATGTTTAATACTAGAAAGCTGGTTTGCAGCAATGAGTGACAATAAAGGAACTGACAATGCATGATGAACAAGCTGTAGAAGCCTTATTGGGTGCGATGTCACAGCAACTAAGCCATTATTTGGCAGAAAAGAATATCACTGACTATGAGTTTGTCGGGATTCGCACCGGCGGTGTTTGGGTCGCTAAGGCTATTCAAAAAAGTTTGGCGAATGAAAAACTGATTGGTGAGCTTGATATATCTTTCTATCGCGACGACTTTACTCAAATTGGTTTGAATCCAAAAGTTGAGCCATCTAGCTTGCCCTTCGAAACAAAAGATAAGCATATCGTTTTATTCGATGATGTCTTAATGTCTGGCCGTACTGTGCGTGCAGCGATGAACGAACTATTTGATTACGGCAGACCAGCAAGTATTACACTGGCTGTACTGGTAGATGTGGGGCGTCCGGAGCTTCCAATCGCACCTCATGTGGTTGGGGCGAAATTATCTTTAGCCGAGGGGCAGCGTATAAAGCTTATCGGTCCAGAGAATCTACACCTAAAAATACAGTAACTACATTTCAACGACGACGGTTTTTAACAGGAAATTTTCATGCAGGCGCCTATTCAACTAACTAAGTCAGGAAGACTCAAGCACTTCTTGACGGTATCTGGGCTCAGTAAAGAGCTCCTGACAGAAATTTTGGATACCGCAGACTCATTGATCGAAGTTGGCGAAAGGAACATCAAAAAAGTTCCCCTTTTGCGTGGCAAAACTGTCGTGAATCTTTTCTTTGAAGCCAGTACACGGACTCGAAGCACCTTTGAATTGGCTGCCAAGCGTTTATCCGCCGATGTACTTAATCTGGATATTAATACCTCTGCTACCTCAAAAGGCGAATCGCTTTCGGATATGCTGCGTAATCTCGAAGCGATGGCCAGTGATATGTTTGTTGTTCGACATGCCTCGAGTGGTGCCGCGCATTTTATCGCAGAGTCTGTCACACCTGGTGTGGCTATTGTGAATGCAGGAGATGGTTGGCACGCCCACCCGACACAAGCAATGCTGGATATGCTGACTATTCGTCAGAATAAGGGGCAATTCGAGGGCCTGAAAGTCGCAATTGTGGGTGATATTTTGCATTCAAGAGTTGCACGATCCCAGATTAGAGCGCTGAATACACTCGGTGTTGATGAAGTAAGAGTGATAGCTCCTAATACCTTGCTGCCGAAAAGTGTCGAGTCATTGGATGTTAATGTCTATAACAATATGGATGAAGGCCTAAAAGACCTTGATGTGATTATTATGCTTCGATTGCAGCGTGAACGAATGCAAGGAGCTTTGCTACCGAGTGAGCAGGAATACTTTCAGCTTTATGGCTTGACTCGTGAGCGCTTGGCACTAGCCAAACCTGATGCAATTGTAATGCACCCGGGGCCGATTAACCGCGGCGTTGAGATCGAGTCGGAAGTTGCAGATGGCGAGCAGTCAGTGATCCTGGATCAGGTCACTAATGGTATTGCTGTAAGAATGGCGGTTATGTCGATGGCAATGAGTGGTCAAACGGAAGAGAAAAACAGTGAGGAGTCAAAATGAGCATGCTTCTTAAAAATGGTCAGCGTCTAGTTTTCTCTGACTCCGGCGCGTCCTGGGCTCCTTTTGAAACCTTGCTGATTAAAGATGGTCTGATCGAGGCAATCGATGTTGCCGAGATAAGTGGCACTCCTACAAAAGAATTGAATGGAGCCTATGTATTACCAGGCTTGATTGATCTTTCTGTCGCTTTGCCAGAGCCAGGAAACTCCATAAAAGGCAGTATCGCAAGTGAAACCAAAGCCGCCGCCGCGGGTGGCGTGACGACCTTATGCTGTACTCCAGAAACCCGGCCGGTCAATGACTCTCAAGCTGTGTCAAAGTTGATTAGAGAGCTAAGCGCACAGACGGACTATTGCAGAGTTTTACCAATTGGTGCGTTGACGCAGGGACTAAAAGGAGAGCAGTTAGCTACCTATTCATCCCTGAAGAAAGCGCAATGTGTGGCTTTGAGTAACGCTTACAACCCGCTTAAAAATTTAGCCGTGACCAAGCGCTGTTTTGAATATGCAAAAACGCATGAGATGAGCGTTTTTGTGAACCCTGTAGAGCCCTCATTACAACAAGGGGTCATGCATGAAGGTGAAGTAAGTACCACCGTTGGCCTGCAAGGCATTACTTCTTTGGCTGAAACCATCGCCGTTGCGCAATTGATTCAGTTAGCTAAAGCAACGGGAGTGCATCTCCACCTTTCTCAATTGTCGGCGGCTGAATCTGTTTCTCAGCTTGAGCAAGCAAAAGCTGCAGGTGTAAATATTACGGCAGATGTTGCGATTCAGAATCTACTCTACACCGATGAGTGTATTGAGGATTTTAATAGTGTTTATTATTGCTTACCGCCGTTAAGAGAAGAGCGGGATCGTTTAGCACTTGTTGATGGTGTAAACCGTGGTGTGATTGATGCGATCACCAGCGCTCATCGTCCACATGAGGCTGCAGCGAAACAAGCGCCTTTTGCTGAAACTGAAGCGGGAATGAGTAATATAGAATTTCTTTTGCCCTTTGCCATGCGTTTAGAGGACAGCGGAGAAATAAGTCTGCCCAGATTTATTGAAGCGATGACTCGAGGGTCTAGCAAGGTTTTACGCAGGAACTGTCCGAAAATAGAAGTAGGAGCCGTGGCTGACTTATGTGTTTTTTCTCCTGAAGGTGAACGTCAGTTGAGTGCTGACAAAATCATTTCTCATGGAAAAAACACACCTTTAATAGGAAAAAGTTTGAAGGGGCAAGTACTGACAACTATTCTAGATGGTAGGATTTCTTTCGAGTTAGATTGATTGCACCTTACACATAGGATTGGAGAATAAGGTATGGGTATTATCGGATTCCTTGGCTTTGTTTGTGTTTTATGGGGGCTTTACGTATTAGCAAAAAATACTAATGAAAGCCTTGAACAGCAGAAACAAATACTGATAGAGCTGAAGCAACTAAAGCTATTAGCTGAGCGCGTGAGTGAGAGAGAGCCTAGTCCGCCGAAAATATACCAGGTAGAAGATACGCGTCAGCCTAAAGATAATGGTGAGGATAAAGCAGAAACGGAATGTGAAGTTAGCCTTAGTAAGCAGCTGATTGATATTAATCAGGATGACATTGTCGTTTTGCAAACATTACCGGGTGTGGGTAAGGTTCTGGCGCAAAAGATTATTGATGGCCGGCCCTATGAATCTATGGATGCTTTATTGAAGGTACAGGGGATTAGTCAGGATTTATTAGCGAAGCTACAGGTTTCGATAAAACTTTAGTAGAAATAAAAAAGAGGCCTTGAAAGCCTCTTTTTTGAATTTGGCTCAGGCCAGCTAGCCGTTCACTGCATCTTTCAGTGACTTGCCAGGCTTGAAGCCAACAGACTTGCTTGCAGCAATCTGGATTGTTGCACCAGTTTGAGGGTTTTTACCAGTACGAGCACTTCGCTCTCTGACTGAAAATGTGCCGAAACCGATCAGGCTTACGGTATCATTTTTGTTCATTGCATTGGTGATTTCATCGGTCAGAATATTCAGGACTTCACCGGCTTTTTCTTTGGTTAGGTCCGCTTTTTCAGCAATGGCAGCAGCAAGTTCAGGTTTTTTCATGAATTTTACCTTAATTGAGATTGTTGTCTTAGGTACACGCCAGACAGGGTCTGCAGTCCAGAGGACTTTGTACACCCTAAAGATAGTCCAGATCGCTTTGCTTGCAATGGGTAAAAGTAAAAAAAGCAAAATTTGTTAAAAAATGAAATATCTGTGAACTTGTTTCAAATTGGTAGCCATATTGAGTTTTGATTTACGGAACCCGCGTATAATTTTGGCACGAATTTTAATCTTTGTGCCATCGATCTCACTAAAATTCTATCAAGTCGTAGATAATCCGCGATTGCAGAAAGTATCTGAATGTTTTTAGGAGCCTATTGTGAAGCTGAATAGCAGCCGTACATATATAAAATGGATTGTTCTTTCCGTAGTGTTGTCGTCTTTACTGGGCGGCTGTAAAGCGATTAACCAGTTTTTGGTTAAGCCAATGGTTAAACCTACAGGTGATGCGATAACCCTGTTGGCCGAGGCGCACGTTGTACCTCAGTTGTTGACGACTGATGACTTGGTTGCGGGTTGTACTGGTGCTGAAGCGCTGGGAGCGATGGTTGAATCAATTGGCCGAATCACTGAAGAGCCCTGGGAGTTGGAAGTGCTTCTAAACTTAGGTGCTGGTGGTTGTGAAGAAGCAAGAGCTTTTGAACAAGAGCTTGCGTACTTGCGATACATTCGTGGACAGCAGCCAGATATGGCGCAAGATTCATTGATCGCCCAGAAAAATCACCATGTAAGAGCTGCGAAGCGTTATTACAAAGGCTGGCTGGCCTTGATTCAGTTTAATGGAGGTTTAGAAATTGGTGGTGAGTGTCCTGATCTTGAGCAAGAGTTTGATCAGATTGTTTGGTTGGCGGGATTGATTAATGGTCTTTTGTCCTTGAACCACGATATTCTCTCGGGTGTTGGTACCGGGGTGCCTAAAAACATTGCGGCACAAGCAGAACGTGGTGCGGGTTGTTTGGATAACCGGGCGTGGTTTGGCGTCCCTTTAGCGTTAAAAGCAGCGGTTTGGAGCTTGTTACCTGGTGCATTACCAGAGGGTGAAAATGCTTGGGAGCGATTGGAGCAAGCTGACCAGATTGGTGAAAATGCGCATATCCGTTTGGCGCACGTTTTCCATATTATCGCCGCTTATTCTAAAGGTGACATGGAGCGTGTAAGAACGGTTATTAAGCGACATGCTGAGCACATCACTAATCATAAAGCGAATAAGCAGTATCGTTTATTGGACGTAGCAGCAACAGAAGCGATCACCCGAATTTCAGATAAAATGTGGACAGAAAATATGGGGCACCGAACTCCAGTTGGTCAACTTGGATCTTTCTGGGATGAGAATGCCGCTGATGATATCGAAACTGTTGAACTGGATGACTTGTTTTAAAAAATGAGACTTGTATCACCTTAATATGCTTGAATCAAGGTGATTTGCCCATTTTTGAAAAAAAGAAAGTCAATCTCCAGCTAGTCTGCTACTAAGGAATGCCGGTATAATCTACCGGCATTTTTTTTTTGGCTAATAATAAACCAATTCATTTTTCGGGGAGAAGGGACTACGTGGCTTCCAATACACAAAGCGGCCGCTCAATTT
The DNA here is from genome assembly GCF_001635675.1 of Oleiphilus sp. HI0061. Classification (NCBI taxonomy): domain Bacteria; kingdom Pseudomonadati; phylum Pseudomonadota; class Gammaproteobacteria; order Oceanospirillales; family Oleiphilaceae; genus Oleiphilus; species Oleiphilus sp. HI0061. The sequence continues at coordinate 7,016 of NZ_LWFE01000335.1, forward strand.
CTGAGTGGCTATCGTCATTACCAGCTTGTATTTTGTTGTTACTGGTTGTTGTTTTTAGTACCAGTAGTGATATCCATAATCAGATATTACAGGTTGGGGAGCATTACTGGCCGGGCTACTATAAGCTTCGAGTTGATCCTGTCGCACCTACCTGTGATCCAAACGTTAATGTTGAAGAGCAGTTGCAAGCACGTTTGGCTCAAACCGAAGATGATGATTTAGGTTTAGATCTATTCGATGCTGCACCTGTCGATCCGGACTTAATTCGTACCTCTATCGAGAATGCACGTCAGGATTGTCAGAATAAATTTACAGCTTACGAAGAAATAAGCGATCGTATTACCCCGAGCGTTGAAGCATTCAGAGCAGTAGAGTTGTTTGTTTCTGACGCGATAGGCGTTGGCTTAGTTTCCCAAAAGTTCATCCTGATAACCTTGATCTTTTTGTGTGCAATGACGGCAACCTTGAAGCGCCACCATATTGCCATGCGCCCGGTCTTGCACCGACTTGATCACTATGTGTCGAGCTCTGCACAGGTTATTGCTAATTGTGTTTTGTTGACTTCGGTTTTTGCCTTCCGGGAGTTGGCTCACTCAGATGGTACCAACCTCCCGTCTGAAGAAGCGATGCTGCATAACTTCTGGGTATATGGCATAGCCTTATTGTTGATCGTCAGTATCTACAATTTGATTAAGGTGCCTGCTCACCTAAAACCTGGCGGTAATATTGGCTATGCTTTGTTATCGGTTCCTCTCTATTCCACGATGGCCATCATTGCGGGTATTTTCTTCTTCTCTCATGGCCACATGCCAGGGATAGGTATCTATCTGAATACACTGATGGACCTGGCGGACATGTTCCTGAACGTTGGTTTGTATGTCTGGATAGGTATGCTCTTGAAACAAACCCGTTTTGCCGGTTTGGTTCTGAACCTGTTTAAGCCTTGGAAAATGCCTCCGGAAATGTTGGCTTTTGTTGTGGTTGTTCTTGCTGCTGTACCGACTGCCTACACAGGTGGCTCTGGTATCTTCGTTATCGCTGCTGGTGCAGTAATCTATCACGAAATTAGAGCAGCTGGCGCACGCCGCAATCTGGCACTCGCAGCCACGGCGATGTCAGGTAGTATGGGTGTTGTATTGCGACCATGTTTGCTTGTTGTTGTTATCGCGTTCATGAACCGTGAAGTAACGACCGACCAACTATTTGGCTGGGGTGTATGGGTCTTTGCGCTAAGTGCCTTTATGTTCTTTATTATGGTTATGTTTGTGAACCGTCAGAGCAAGATTCAATTAGCCTCTGTTGGTGATGCACTGCCAGAGACATTTTCGCAAATTAAGCCTCTCATTCCTTACATCCTTTGTATGGGTGGCGTTATTATGTTCTATAACATGGCCTTAAACGTTCAGTTGGATGAGTTCTCTGCAGCGCGAATCTTACCTGTGATGATGATCGTTATTCTTATTTTTGAACATATCACCAAGAAAGACATGGTGAGTGAAGATGGTAAGTCAACCGAGCCACATAAAGGTATTGAATACTGTGTGCGTACAGCCACCAACCAGACAACGGCTGAAATTGGTGCCCTGCTACTATTGGTAGCTTGTAGTATCTGTTTGGGTGGTATGATCGAACGAACCGGTGTTGTTGAGATGTTCCCAAGTGACTTCTCAAGTATCTGGACAGCAATGGCCCTTATGGTGTGTGCGTTGGTTGTCATGGGTATGATTATGGAAGCCTTTGGTGCGGTAATTCTGGTAAGCCAAACAATCGCTACGGTTGCTTACCAGGCTGGTATTGATCCAATTCACTTCTGGATGATGACTTTGGTTGCCTTTGAGTTGGGTTACTTGAGCCCGCCGGTAGCATTGAATCACTTGTTAACACGCCAAGTGGTGGGTGAAGAAGAAGCGCTTAAAGCTGATGAAGAAGTTAAGGATGGTACCTTCTACCAGCGCAATGAGCGTATTCTGATGCCAATGATGACAATGGGCTCAGTATTGCTCATCGTGGCCTTTGGACCTCTACTGGTTGCCTACTAAGTTGAGTTAGGCAAATAAAAAATCCCCGCAAGTCGGGGATTTTTTTTGTTTATAATTTACTGAAGAGATGAGTACCTACTCAATTGATCGCTTTCGTATTTTTCTTAAGGAGCTAAAAACTTACTATGAGTGTAATAAAAATAGTTTGTCCAAAGTGCTGTGTTAGCAATAAGTTGCCGGAAGAGAGACTTAAAGAAAAGCCAAAATGTGGAAAGTGTAAGTCAGCGTTATTTCTTGGAAAAGCAATGGATATCACTGCGCAGAATGTCGCTGCTGTTGTTGGTCATAATGAGATCCCGGTGATCGTGGATTGCTGGGCCTCGTGGTGTGGGCCTTGTATGCAATTCGCTCCAACGTTTGATGCAGCAGCCAAGAAACTAGAACCGAAGTTACGTTTTGCAAAACTGAATACTGAAGTGCATCAACAAGTAGCTGCCCGTTGGCGAATACAATCTATCCCGAGTTTATTAATCTTCAAAGGCGGGAAAGAAGTTGCCAGGATTTCTGGAGCTTTACCCTTAGCCCAATTAACGAAATGGATAGAAGAAAACATTTAAGAGAATGTTTTCAATTATAGTTTGCTAGTTGCTCTCTACTCCCAGCTTTCGATGACGAGCTTCCCTATTGTTTTTCCTTGCTCTAGTTGGGCATGAGCCTGGCGTAGAGTGTCTGCGCAGATAGGCGATAATATTTGATTCTGTGTGGAGATGAACTCACCTTCGTCAACGAGCCGTGCCACTTCGTTAAGAATATGATGTTGCTCGATCCGGTCTGGTGTCTTGAACATGGCTTTGGTGAACATGAACTCCCAAGCGAAGCTCACTGACTTTGATTTCAGTTTATTCATTTCCAAGGGGGCCGTATTGTCAACAATGCAGCAGATTCTTCCAAGCGGTTTGATTACGTCTATCATAAGATCGAAGTATTGATCGGTGCTATTACAGCAGAGAATATAATCAACGCTAGGAATACCAATATCAGAAAGTTGTTTATCTAAAGCTTTGCTATGATCGATTACATGTTTGGCACCCATTTTCTCGCACCAAGCTTTGCTTTCAGGGCGAGACGCGCTTGCGATAACTTCAAGCCCGGCAAGCTTTGTGGCGATTTGAGTGGCGATCGAACCAACACCGCCTGCACCACCGATAATTAAAATCGTGGGTTTGGCGTGTTCTGCTCTTGAGCCATCAATTGAAATATTTAACCTTTCAAAAAGGGCTTCCCAGGCCGTAATTGCTGTGAGTGGAAGGGCTGCGGCATTAGCTGAATCAAGGGAGCGTGGTGCATAACCTACGATGTTTTCATCGACTAAATGAAACTCACTATTGCAACCTTGCCGTGTAATATCGCCGGCATAGAACACCCTGTCACCAGGGCTAAAAAGGGTGACGCTTTCACCTACGGAAACGACTACACCACAAGCGTCCCAACCAAGTATTTTGGTCTCTTCTAGAGTTTGCGATTTTGGCCCCCGAACCTTTGTATCAACAGGGTTGACGCTAATGGCTTCGATTTTAACTAGTAGGTCGTGCGCGGTGGGGTGAGGCATATTCGCTTCGAAGTCGATTAAGCTTTCAGGGTCTTCAATTGCTAGATATTGGTTTAGGCCAATCGCTTTCATAAGGTTATCACTCTGGGGTTTTGATTAAACAATCATGGCAAAACACTAGGCATCCAGCAAGTTATCAAGCGACATATCATAGCCGGGAGCAAAAACTTCAAGAAAGTAGTGTACTGGTGCAAGGTTCATATCATTAAGGCGTGAACTGATTTCCTGTTCAGCTTGTTCAAACTCGCGGTTTCCTGCACGCAATTCTGCCCGGCATTTAAGAAGAGCGGAAAGTCGGTCAGCGGCTTTGAGCAAAACCAGGTAGTGCTCCGGGAGCGTATCTTCAAGCAGGATACTACTAAAATCTTGATGCAAGGAAGCAGGCAGCAGGGCAAGCAACTCATGCTGTGCTTTCTCTTCGACCCCTTTGTAAGCGGTACGCATCGCCTCGGAGTGATATTTTACCGGTGTAGGCATGTCGCCAGTGATGACTTCTGTCGCATCATGATAAAGCGCAACGACAGCCAAATGGTTTGCATCTATTTTATTATTTAGATCGCAGTCTTTGTTATGAATGATTGCCAAGATATGAGCTATCGTAGCGACTTCCCATGAGTGCACCGCGACATCCTCATGAATTGCATTACGCATTAGACTCCAACGTTTAATCCATTTAAGCCGGCTGACATAGGCGAAGAAGTGGCTAATAGTTTTGTGCATGGCTTTCTCTATGTTTGCGAATGGGTTTAGTTGGGCTTGATTGTAAAAATCGAGGCTACTGTCGGAGCCTGTTCGGCAGACGGGGACTCTTTTGAGGCTTCACTCGTGACAACTTTAGGTTCGAGGGTGAATATCCGTTGCTCTGGAATTCCGCCAATCTCCACCAAGGAACTAGCGATGGCCAGTGCCCTACTCTTCGCAAGCACTGCTAGTTTATCTTCGCCAAGCACCTGCCCACCAGGTTCTAGATCGACACTTCTATCTGCTACGCCCCGTACTTCAAGACTTAAATTAGGACGCTTCTTCAAAGCTTCAGCAAGCTTAAGAATCTTCTCACTTTCAAGCGCATCGATTGACGAAGACATAGCAGAAAAATTCACAGATGATATGTCATCAGAACCTTCAACCAAGGAGCCTAGGATAGAGAAAGGGCTGGTTACCACTTTGGTAATCAGGTTTGTGAAAGCTGTTAGCAGTAAGCCGCCAAAGCTGAAGCTCGGGTCACTCAAGTCTCCACTAATTGGTAGGTCGATATCTATTTCACCATCGAGGTTTTTCATAATACCTATAGCCAGAGGAAGTGGTAAGACTGTGGCATCGGGGCTATCGACAGACTTTCCAAAGTTAAATTGATCTATAAAGACTTTATTGTCCGCTTTCAGCTTAGAGCCCTTGATGTCGTAAGCCAGGTCAAGATCCAACTTGCCTTTATCGATCAGGTAGCCAGCATACTTAGCCGAATATGGACTGGCGGTACTTAGGTCAATATTGTTGACCTGAATATCTAAGGCAGTATTAGGTTGAGCGCTGAGTGGGTTAGTTGTGCCATTAATGGCAATTTTTCCATAGGTATCGAGGTTTCCAGATAGTGCCACTTTTGAGTGGGCATCAATGTCTGAAGAAATATTAGTGATGTCGCCGGAGAATTGCTCGACATAAGTATTAAAAACCGGTGTTAATGAAGCATCGATATAGTCGAAGCGGCCTTCTTCAATAATAATTCGATTGATGGCAATATTCGCAGGCTGACTTGCTTGGTCTTGTTCTCCTGCTGTTTCGCTTTTGTGCTCTTCTTGCGAATGATCTTCTGTTACAGTGTTTCCTTCTTCTGTCTCACTCGGTTTTGATTTACTTAGTTGAGCCAGGCTCATCTCGCCTTTTTCAGAGATTTTAGCTCTCGCATAGGGCTTGGAAATTTGTACTGTTTCAACTGAAATTGAAGGGGCTTGCTGCTCGCCTGCCAGCTTAAGCTTGACGCCTTTTAGAGCGAAGGTCTTGAAGCCGGCTACCTCTTGTCTTTCAATACTCTCCTTTATATCAAGGTTATTGACTGAAGTATTGCTAGTGATTTCTCCAGACAAGCCTGAGTCTGTCATGCTTAATTGATAGTTTGATGATAGATCCAGTTGACCTTGTTCAAGCAGCACATTGAGTTGCTCACCTATATATGGTTGTGACCAGTGTAATGGCAGGGCTGAAAGTGAAAGATCACCTTCGACATTGAGTGGTAAGGCAGCCAATTGGCCTGAAAGACTTTGCTTGGCCCCTCCGGTATTAAAGGAAGCATTATAGGAAAAGGCTTTATCAAGTTCGTAGGAGACCTTTCCAAGCTCAAGGTATATATTTTCGAGACTTATATCGGCGGGTGTTTCCAGGCTAGCGTCTTGCCAATTGATCAGCCCTTCTTTTAGCTTTATCGATGTCACTGACCACTTGAAAGGTGCTTCCTGAGTCGAGTGACTTGTGTCGTTGCTGGTTTTTGCTATAGGCTCTGAGGCCTCACTTTCGTTGGTATCAGTAGCAAGCTTTTCTTGTTGAAGTGGACGTAGCAAATTTATTTGTGAGGTCTCATCCTTTTTAGCAAATAACACGGGCTTTTCTATTAGCAAGTTGCCCAGCTTAGCTGTACGTTCTTCCAGATTAAAATTGATAGGGCTAAGCGACACTGAATCGAGTGTAAATAAGCTCTCTGTATCTTGAGTCTCAGCCAAGGCAATCTGAGAAAGCGACACCGAGCCAGTTTCGATCAGCAGGTGTGATCTCTGGTCACTAAATTCAGTATCGTAGCTGCCTTCTAGTGAAATCAGTGCGTTATTAAGTGAGTAGGGAGAGAAAGGTTTGACGTAATGCCAGAAGCTTGAAGAGCGAAGATTGCTCAAGGCCAAAGAGCCTTTAGAAGAAAAAGGGGCAATGCCAATTTGTCCCTTCCATGAAAGCTCTTGACCCTGGCCTAGTGAGAGGTTTAGTGAGTAGTTGCCACCATCATTATGGTCTGTCGAGAAGTCCTTTAATGCGAGATTGAGAGGCTCAAGCTTTAGCCTAAAGGTTTCATCGCTAGAGCGATCGGTAAAGTTGACCTGTCCATGAGAGATAGAGATCAGGCCGAAAAAGAAGGCTAAAGGCTCTGAGTTATCGACTTCCTCTGGCGCTGCCTCGCTGTCAGCTTTTACAAAGTCACGCTGGAAATTTAACAGACCTTGCTCGTCAAGCTGAGCATTGATACTAGGCCTCGTCAAACTGACTTCATCAAAAGCTATGCGCCCCCCCAATGAACCGAGGGCGCTAAAGTTGACGTAGAATCGATCAAAGCTGACGCTATCTTGCTGGAACTCATCCTTAGCTTGGAAACCGTGAACGGCTAGAGATAGTGCGTAAGGGTTGAAAACAACTGATTCGATTTGCGTATCCCAGGCTGCAATATCCTTAAGGGAGTTGATGGCCTGCTGCTTAACAATATAAGGTACAGCAAACCAGCCGAATACACTGTAGATTAAAAAGAAAAGAATGAGCCAGAACTTCTTGGATTTGAAATTAAGGATGGTCGACACAGTGTAACCCTCTAGAGTGGCTATTTTAGAACAGAACCTTGAACCGCGAAGCTGACATTATAAAACGAGCTGAGCAATAAAGAACTAAAAAGGAACTAAAAAATGACCGAAAACTGCTCACAAGAGAAACGTTGCCCCTGGTGCGGTAATGACCCTTTATATCAGCAATATCATGATGAAATTTGGGGTAAGCCAAGGTGGGGTAGCCAGGATCTATTTGCCAAACTTTGCCTTGATGGCCAACAAGCGGGTTTGAGCTGGATTACGATTTTACGAAAAGAAAAAAGCTATTACGAAGCATATGATAATTTCGATCCTAAGCGTATTGCAGAATATGACCAGACGAAGATAGATGAATTACTGCTTAATTCAGGTGTGATTCGAAATAAGCTTAAGGTGAACTCTATTATTAAAAATGCACGCGAATTTCTCGAGATTGAAAAGAATGAGGGTGACTTTTCAAAGTACCTTTGGTCATTTGTTGGCGCTAAGCCGATAGTTAACAGCTGGCGGACGATGGCAGATGTACCGGCTGTAACGCCAGAGTCCGAAGCAATGTCGAAAGATTTGAAAAAGCGCGGCTTTACCTTTGTCGGTCCGACTATTTGCTATGCCTTTATGCAGGCTGTGGGGATGGTTAATGACCACCTGGTGACATGCCCAGAGTGGTCAAAAGTGAGCTAAAAGCTGAGTGAAGTTTAGCCCTTCTGATTCACCATCCATACTGCGGCTTCAACTCGAGAATTCAAACCTAGTTTTTTCAGGACATGTTTGACGTGAACCTTCACGGTTCCGTCAGAGATATCGAGTTCACGGGCAATAAGCTTGTTGCTCATACCTTTGGCTATGAGTTTCAGGATCTCGTGTTCCCGGCTGGTTAGTTTGGCTAATAAGTTCGATTTCTTATCGTTGCCGCCTCGTATTGCTCCGGCCAGAACATGTGTTAGCTTCTCACTGATCACCATTTTACCAAGCGCGGCTTCTTTTAGCTTTTCCAGTATTTGCTCAGGGTCCATATCTTTAAGCAGGTAGCCGTCGGCACCATAAGTAATAGCGCAAACAACGTCTTCATCACTATCGCTTACGGTTAGCATGATGATACGGGAGGTGATCTCGGCATTTCGCATGGCTCTAAGTGTTTCCAAACCATCCATACCTTGCATATTCAGATCTAACACGATTAGGTCGGGCTCGTGCTCTTTAGCAAGCTCTAGGGCGCTATGCCCATCACTTGCTTCACCAATGACTTCTAGCTCATCTTCGAATTCAATCAGCTGGGTTAGTCCTTTTCTTAATAAAGGGTGGTCATCAACTAATAATATGGTGGCGGGGATCTGGCTCATGAGTGCTTCAACCTTTATGCGGCGCTTAGTTTCTGGTTTAAGAATCTTATCTAGTCGCAACTCTGTCTTAGAACGCGCCATTTGGCAAGAACCCTGGTTCTCAAAATTGACGTGAATCATGTTCGACAGGCTTTACTCGTGGAGGCTTAGAGAGAGTAGGCACCGAAATGTACCTACTTCTGGTCGCATGTGTTGTACCCCTTGTTTTACGCAGCGTAGCGACAATGCAGGTGCTGGCAAGGGTACTACCCAGTAGTAGGTATTGGGGGGTAAGTAAAGGGTGAAGAAATGCCTACTCCCTTGAGTCGATTGTTCTTGTTTATAGGCTTGCGCATGATGAACGTGACTTAGCATTATTTATAACATTGGGAGAAATTCTATGTCGGATATTCAAAAATGGGATCCGGAGGACGAGCAGTTCTGGGAATCCACCGGTAAGAAAATAGCCAACCGAAATTTGTGGATTTCTATCCCGAGTTTGCTTTGCGGCTTCGCGGTTTGGTTGTATTGGGGCATCATCACGGTTCAAATGTTGAACTTGGGCTTCCCCTATGAAAAATCACAACTATTTACTTTAATGGCGATTGCCGGTTTGACGGGTGCAACGCTACGAATACCCAGCACCTTCTTTATCCGTTTGGCGGGTGGCCGAAATACAATCTTCTTTACCACAGCATTACTCATGCTACCTGCAGCCGGTACAGGTATCGCGCTGTCTAACCCTGAAACACCTTTCTGGGTTTTCCAGGCACTAGCGCTTCTATCTGGCTTTGGTGGTGGTAACTTCTCATCTTCAATGTCAAACATCAGTTTCTTCTTTCCTAAGAAGCAGCAGGGCTTGGCGCTAGGTTTGAATGCGGGTCTGGGTAACTTTGGTGTTACTACGATGCAGATTCTGGTTCCATTGGCGATGACTGTTGGCATGTTCGGCGCACTAGGCGGCGAGTCAATGACGCTAGTTAATACTTCAGGTACCTTGATCGGTAAGATTCCTGCAGGTACTGAAGCATGGATTCAAAATGCAGGCTTCGTGTGGTTGCTCTTCCTGATTCCTCTCGCACTTGCTGGCTGGTTCGGTATGAATAACTTGCGTGAAGACCACATTTCGCCAAGTATTCCTGGCCCTGTTGGTTCTTTCGGCTTAATTTCAATGATGTTGCTGGTTGGCTTTGCTTGTGCAATCTTCGGCCTATGGTTGATGCTTCCTGAGAAAGTGGGTGGTTCAGGTTTTGGTGTAAGTAAGTGGATCGTATTACCTATTGTTATCGCAGCGACAGTATTTGCTTTGAAAGCGATTCCAGGTCAGATCGGTGAGAGCTTAACGCGTCAGTACAAAATCTTTGATAACAAGCATACTTGGGCAATGACAGTTATTTATACAATGACTTTTGGTTCATTCATTGGTTTTGCAGCATCTTTCCCGCTAACGATTAAAGTTGTATTTGGTTTCCAGCACGTGATGGTTGATGGTGTGATGACACACAACACGGCTAACCCTAATGGGCCAAGTGCTTTAATGTACGCCTGGATGGGGCCTTTCATCGGTGCTTTGATTCGCCCAGTTGGTGGTTGGATCTCTGATAAAGTAGGTGGTGCTTTAGTTACTCAGATTTGTGCGGTAATTATGGTGGCATGTGCAATTGGTGTGGCTTACTTCATGAAAGCCGCTTACCAGTCAGCAACACCTGAAGAATTCTTCGTACCATTCTTTGTATTGTTCTTAGTCTTGTTTGCTGCAACAGGTATTGGTAACGGTTCTACTTTCCGTACCATCTCTCAGGTATTCAATAAAGAGCAAGCAGGTCCGGTATTGGGTTGGACTGCAGCGGTGGCAGCATACGGTGCATTCATTATGCCTAAAGTATTGGGTGAGCAAATCAAGGCGACGACTCCTGAGTACGCGCTATATGGCTTCGCAACGTTCTACGCCGTATGTATCGTTCTTAACTGGTGGTTCTACCTACGTAAGAGCTGCGAGCACTATAATCCATAACGACAATCCATAAGTTGTAAGTTATGGCTTAAAATAAAAAACCGCGCAACTAGCGCGGTTTTTTATGTTTACTGGTTAATAAATGGCCAATAATTGGCTTGCTAAGCAGGTGTTAATATCAGCATAATATGCATGCTAAAAAACAAATATAACATCAGCCTGGTAATCATACTGTTATGCAAGCTTCTTGCTTTTCGCCGATGAGTGGTGAACTGAAATTATTAGTGATAGAGGACCATCCAGTCTACCTGGAAGGGCTTTCATTTGTGCTTAAGCGTTTGAGCGAAGAGGTTGTGATCGAATGTGCTCATGGCGTGATAGAGGCTCAAAATCACCTTGGACAAAATCAGGGTTATGACCTGATATTGCTCGACTTATGCTTACCTGATGAGGGGGGGCTGTCTATTCTTCGATACCTGTCTGAGCAGAAAATATTCATCCCGGCAATTATTTTGTCAGCTTCCGAGGAACTCAGGGATGTTCAGCGAGCCCTTAAGGCTGGGGCTAGTGGTTTTATTAGTAAAGCCAGCAGCAGTGAAGTGATCCTTAATCAGATAAAAAAAGTCATGGAAGGCGAGAATTGCCTGCCAGACTTTTATCAGTCACAACAAGTTGCTGAATTACCAGAGTTAACACCTCGGCAAAAGGAAGTTTTACAGTTAGTGTGTGAAGGCTTACCAAACAAGAAAATCTGCCAGCGCCTGCATTTGACCGAGCATACGATCAAGAGCCATATGAAGACCTTATTTAGCGAGCTAAACGTACATAACCGCACTGAATGTGCTCGGGTAGCAGTTGATTTGGGCTTGTTAGAATAATTGCTTAGCGGCCATTCATTGTAGCGGCTTAAAAATTAGCCTCAAATAGGCTAATTCTTTGCCTGTAAGTAGTGCTGAATCATTAGCTTTAATTTGGCGGGAGCTAATGGTTTAAAGGCGATTCCGGTAATATTTAGATCCTGTTCAACAAAACTCTGACTGACTTCTTCGCTGACTTCTTGCTGAGTGTCGGCTGTGATTAAAATTGCGGGCGTGGCGGTCGCTGCTCTTTTTCTCATCTCTAGTATCAGTTCAATGCCATTTTGTGGATAAGCAGGAAAGCGATAGTCGCAGATAATAAGGTCGAAAATTTCTGACTCGCTGCAGCTTAACGCATCGTAAGGGTTCTTAACTGCGGCGACGGAGTAGCCCCAATTGGCTAACAGTATTTGGCATGAATCCAGGACACTTTGGTCGTCATCGATTAGGAGAATGCGCTTATCAGGGCTGGGGCGTGGCACTTGTGCTGGTGCATTGTTAATCGGTTTCTCGAGAGAATAGGCTTGCGCCAGCTCTAGCCAAAAGCATGCGCCCTTATGTTTTCCTGCTCTGACGCCGTATTTGACTTCTAATAGCTCACTTAGCTGTTTGACAATCGCAAGCCCTAAGCCCATACCTTGCTTGTCAGATTGATCCGTTTGATGAAACTCGTCGAAGATACTTTCCATTTCTTCTTCAGGAATTCCTTTGCCATTGTCTTCCACTTCCAAGAAGATAGTTTTGCCTTCTTTGTACCAATTGACTTTTACTCCGGTTGCATCGGCATGCTTAAATGCATTTTCGCAAAGGTTTCGAAATATTCTCTCGACTAAGATTGGGTCACTTTTTACAATACAAGGTGAGGGGCCTTCGGTGCGAATCGTCATACCAAGCTCTTCCGCACGAATGTTTTGCTCGGGAATTAGTGAGCCGATCAAACTTGAAAGATCAAAGTTTGTATTCTTTGCTTCAACAATGCCGGCATTTAACCTTGAGATATTGAGTAAAGAGCTAAGTAACTGGCTTAGTTGATTAATGGCGAGCTTAAGTTTTTGTGTTAAGGCTAAAGAATCTCCCTTGGGAAGCTGGTTTTCTAAGGTCTCAATAAGTAAGTTCATAGCGTGTAGAGGCTGTCTCAAGTCATGACTGGCGGTGGCTAACAGCCTCGTACGTGAGGATATTTCTTGCTGGTCTCTAGACTTTGCAAGTTCAACCAGCTTCTTATTGAGAAAGAGGCTACGCCGTGATCGTTCTTGCATGTAGCTGCCAATCGCCCCCATAAAATTGAGTGTAATAATAAACGCAGCATTTGAGCTGATAATATGGCTGGGAGAGTTCAGATTGAGCTCAAGGGTAAAATAGCCCAGCGATACGATCACTCCACCTAATGTGGCCAAAGTATACGGCGAGCCCATTAGGAAATAGCCAAAAACCAAGAGCAGCAACACACCGTCGTAAGGCATTTGCGCATCATTAATTCGTGTAGTGTACATAATAGCAACGATACTTAAGCCAGAGACTATGTAGGCACTCATATACAGACTTGAATACGCGCGTATCGACCAATTCATTCGGGCGGCGATCATTGTTATAGCGATGAGAGGGCAAACTATAAACAGACGAATACAGGTTGTGACGACGTAGACAGACTCGGGGAGCGTGTAGATATCTAGTAAAGCAAATAAGAAAAAAATGAATAATGCGGCAACTCCAATTGCAGGAATTCGTTCTAGTAAGCGTTGGTGTCGATATTCCCTGAACTCACTTTCAAGTGACTGAGAAAACTTTATGAAGGGGAAGCGACGCTTGTTTGCATATTCGAGCTGAAGCTCTTCAACGCTTTTTTCGTAATGGCTTGTCATCGTTATTATTGGTCTTTTAAGCGATTAGAGTGAAGCGTTCTATGTTAGTTGGTGTGCAGAACGATGCCAAGTAAGGTCACCGCTCAAATGGGAGAAATGTGATTTGCGTGTTACGAGCGTATGATAACTTTACTTTCATCACTTTCTCTGAGGTAACTGGGTGAGAAACGAAGCTGGATTTGAGTACCTTGGATACCCTCTTGAGAGCTCTTAACAACTAGCTCACCGTTCAAGTGCCGACTGCGTTCTTGAATGATGGCCAGGCCATAATGATTTAACTTTTCTGGGTTGCTGGACAGCCCTACTCCATCGTCTTTAATTTCCAGTTGGATGGTTTTGTCAGTTTGCTGAAGTAAGCTAATATCCAGGCGTGTACCCTTGGAGTGGTTGACAGCATTCTGGCTGGCCTCACGAAGAATTTGTAGCACGTGAATTTCCTCAGAAGGACTCAAAGGAATATTCTTCAGTGAATTCTTCAGGTTAATGTGCATCTCGGTTCGCGCTCTCAATTGCTTAATGGTTTGCTCAATTGCGCCATGTAAACCTTTATCATCGATTTTTAAGCGGAAGGTGGTGAGTAGTTCACGTAAGTGACGGTAAGCTGATGAAAGGCCCTCACTCAGCTCATCAATAATTGGCTGTTGCATCTCATACTTTTTCTTATCGTGTGACTTTTGTAAGCGTGTTACTTGAATCTTCAGGTAAGAGAGCGATTGAGCTAGAGAGTCGTGAAGCTCTCGGGCCATTACTGTACGCTCACTAAGCATCGCCAAGCGGTGTTCTTGCTCTTTGGTCTCCTGTAAAGATAAAGCGATGGCTAGTTGGTCAGCGCTAGATTGGACCAATTTTTGTTGCCATAAGAGAAGGGGTTTGTCTTTCGATTGAGGTAATTTGATCACACCATACTGTTTTGCTTGATGAATGACTGGGTATCGATATATCAAAGCATCCTCAGCTAATTGATTGAAAGGTCCGTCACCGCGGCAGCCTTCACAGGTAAAGCGATTGCAAAGCTGTTCATCATCATCATGCATGTCAATCTGCAAATAAGGGCGTTCGCCTTGTGTCGTAAATAGGCAGAGCTCAATATCTTTAACCATTAGTATCATGCCTAGATCATTGATAATTTCTTGGTAATCCAGGCTCTTGTCTTGATCTTCCAGTACTTTCCTGGCAACGCCGAAGGAATATTCTAGGACGGTATTACTTCGTTTTAGTTCTTTGGTTCGTTCTTCAACCCGGCTTTCTAGCTGTTGATAAGTTTCAGCGATTGATTGGCTCATCTGGTTAAAGGTTTGTGCTAGTAAAGCCAGCTCATCTTTACCAGGAATGTCGATGTGCTGCTGGATGTAGCCATCACGAATCATTTTTGCAGCTTCTGTCAGGCGGCCCAGGGGGCTTTCTACACGGTTTTTAAGCAGATAAAAAATCAGGCTACCAACCAAGGTGGTAAACAGCATGGCAAATAATTGGAAGGTTCGAAGTGTGCGAATTTTTGACTCAGCTTCTAGCTGAAGCTCAGATACCAGAATATCGGTTAGATCAACTTGTTTGTTGAGCAAGGTAAGTGTTTCGGGGATTGGTTTTTCACCGTTCTTCAAACGTGGTTTGACGATCTCAAACCAATGCTGGTAGCCGTTTGTAAAAGCTTGTTCCAAGTCAGGGTTTGAAAGGGATGAGTGAAGGTTAGTAAAAAGGGTGTTATTCCAGGTTTGGTCTAGTTTTTCTATTAGCGGCCCGATGTCATTTGGGGAGTGAGTAGCGGTTAAGCCTATATGATAGGTCTGCATGCGCATTGAACCTGAGAGGTTAATCGCATGAGCATCGGAATCGGCTTGCTCTGTCACCCAAAAAGAAAAGAATATCGATAATAAGGTGATACCTATGATGGTAAACAGTGACAAGTTTATGTAACTCATCACTGAGTGAATGAACTGCTGATTGCGTTGTAACACGGGTAATACCCCTAAAAAGCCATAGCCTGATGTAGTAAGGCCGATAAAATAAAAATCTATTATATATCAATATCTTAAAAATAATTCACGATAACCCTAAGTGGGTAGTTTGGCTGTTTTATGACCAGAGCCGCCTGGTGTAAATTGATGCAAATCAATTTCAATATTCTTGCCCCTCCATATACTGAGAGCAATCGCACTAATGGAGTCGTGTTATGTACACAATACTGCCAATGTGCTTTGAATATCAATTGTTCAAAAATAATCGTTTGTTTGGCCATGACAGAAGTTAAGTGATGGGAATAAACAAACAAGGGTGAGGAACCACAAATGAGTCAGTTTTTAGACAGGTTACGTTTTTTCAAAACGAAAAAGCAGGACTTTGCCTCAGGGCATGGCGTAACAACCAACGAGGATCGTGGCTGGGAGGATGGCTATCGCCGTCGTTGGCAGCACGATAAAATTGTACGATCAACACATGGGGTCAACTGTACTGGCTCATGTAGTTGGAAGATTTATGTTAAGGATGGCCTGGTAACCTGGGAAACCCAGCAAACTGATTATCCTCGTACGCGCCCTGACCTTCCTAACCACGAGCCACGCGGCTGTCCTCGTGGTGCGAGTTATTCCTGGTACATCTATAGTGCAAACCGCTTGAAGTACCCAAAGGTACGTAAAGCTCTATTGAAGCTATGGCGCGAAGCTAAAGCCCAGCATAGTGACCCGGTTAAAGCTTGGGAATCGATTGTTAACGATCCGGCAAAAGCTAAATCCTACAAAGAAAAACGTGGTATGGGCGGCTTGGTTCGTTCTGACTGGAAAGAAGTTAATGAGCTGATTGCTGCTTCTAACGTTTACACTGCTAAGAAATATGGTCCTGACCGTATTACCGGCTTCTCGCCAATTCCTGCGATGTCGATGGTTTCTTATGCGGCAGGTGCTCGTTACTTATCCTTGATCGGTGGTAACTGCCTAAGCTTCTATGACTGGTACTGTGATTTGCCACCAGCATCTCCTCAGATTTGGGGTGAGCAGACTGACGTACCAGAATCTGCAGACTGGTATAACTCTGGCTACATCATTGCTTGGGGTTCTAACGTTCCACAAACGCGTACACCTGATGCTCACTTCTTCACTGAAGTTCGCTATAAGGGTACTAAGACTGTATCCGTTACACCTGACTACTCAGAAGTTGCGAAGTTGACCGATGAGTGGATTCACGCGAAGCAAGGTACTGACTCAGCAGTAGCGATGGCAATGGGCCACGTTATTCTGAAAGAGTTTCACGTAGATAAGCCAAGTGCTTACTTCACTGAATACGTGCGTACCAAGACTGATTTCCCTTACTTGGTTATGTTAGAAGAGTCTGATCAAGGCTTACAGCAAGGTCGCTTCCTAAGAGCCTCTGATCTCGATGGTAACTTGGGTCAAGAAAACAACCCTGAGTGGAAGACGATTGCAGTTAACGATGCGAGCAATGAGTTGGTTTCACCTACCGGTTCAATAGGTTATCGCTGGGGTGAAAAAGGTAAGTGGAATATTGATCAGCTAGACGGTAATACCGGCGAAGAGATCAAATTAGGCTTATCACTAAAAGATAGTGCAGACGAAGTGGTTGAAGTTTCCTTCCCTTACTTCGGTGGACAAGAGCACGAATACGGTTATTTTGATCATACTGATCACGATGCGAATCAACTACGTAAAGTACCTGCTAAGAAAATTAAGTTAGCAGATGGTAGTGAGAAGTTGGTTGCAACTGTATTTGACCTGACTCTTGCAAACTACGGTGTTGAGCACGGTTTAAACTGTGCAAATTCAGCATCAAGTTTTGACGAAGACAAGCCATACACGCCAGCATGGCAAGAAAAAATCACCGGTACGCCGCGTGAGCAGATCATCAAGATCGCACGAGAGTTTGCAGACAATGCAAACAAGACGACTGGTCGCAGCATGATCATTATCGGTGCGGCGATGAACCACTGGTACAACATGGACATGAACTACCGTGGCGTTATCAACATGTTGATGATGTGTGGTTGTATCGGTCAATCTGGTGGCGGTTGGGCTCACTATGTTGGACAAGAGAAGTTGCGTCCTCAGTGTGGTTGGCTACCGCTAGCATTTGGTTTGGATTGGCAGCGTCCACCACGTCAAATGAACGGTACCTCTTTCTTCTACAATCACGCAAACCAATGGCGTTATGAGAAATTGGAAATGGAAGAGGTTGTGTCACCTTTGGCTGATAAGTCTAAGTGGCAAGCTTCTATCATTGACTACAATACGCGTGCAGAGCGTATGGGTTGGTTGCCATCAGCACCTCAATTAGCAATTAACCCATTGCAGTTGACTAAAGATGCTGAGAAGGCAGGTAAAACTCCTCAAGAATACACGGTTGATCAATTGAAGAACGGTTCTTTGAAGTTTGCTTGTGAAGATCCGGATGATGTTCAAAACCATCCTCATAATATGTTTATCTGGCGTTCAAACCTATTAGGTTCGTCAGGTAAGGGTCATGAATACATGCTTCGTCACCTTCTAGGTACTAAGAACGGTCTTCAAGGTAAAGACCTTGATGAACGTGGCGCCAAGAAGCCAGAAGATGTTAAGTGGCACGATACGCCAGTCGAGGGTAAGGTCGACTTGCTAGTGACGCTAGACTTCCGTATGTCGACTACCTGCTTGTATTCAGATGTTGTATTACCTACAGCAACTTGGTACGAAAAAGACGATATGAATACGTCGGATATGCATCCGTTTATTCACCCTCTTTCTAAAGCGATTGACCCGGTTTGGGAATCGAGATCTGACTGGGATATCTTCAAAGGTATTGCCAAGAAGTTCTCTGAACTTTGTGAAGGCCACTTGGGTGTTGAGAAAGATTTGGTCACGGTACCGCTTCAGCACGACACACCAGGAGAGCTTGCTCAGCCAGAGGGTGTGAAAGCATGGTGGAAAGGTGAGTGTGACCTGATTCCAGGTAAGACGGCACCAAACCTAGCCGTTGTTGAACGTGATTACCCGAATACCTATAAGCGCTTTACTTCGCTTGGCCCATTGCTAGAGAAACTAGGTAATGGTGGTAAGGGTATTACTTGGAACACTGAAGATGAAGTGAAGTTCTTGGGTGAGCTTAACTATAAGCACACTGAAGAAGGCGCGCATCAGGGTCGTCCGAAGATTGAGTCGGCAATTGATGCCTCTGAAGTGATCTTGAGCCTGGCACCAGAAACTAATGGTCAGGTAGCGGTTAAAGCATGGGCTGCACTGTCAGAGTTTACCGGTAAAGATCACACACACTTGGCTAAGCCGAAAGAAGAGGAAAAAATCCGCTTCCGCGACATTCAGGCGCAGCCTCGTAAGATCATCTCTTCTCCTACCTGGTCAGGTCTGGAAGATGAGCACGTATCTTATAACGCAGGTTATACCAACGTACACGAGTTGATTCCATGGAGAACAGTGACAGGTCGTCAGCAGTTCTATCAGGATCATGAGTGGATGCGTGACTTCGGTGAAACCCAGTGCTTGTATAAGCCACCAGTTAACATGAAGACAGTTAAGCCTTTGTTAGACAAGAAACCAAACGGCAACAAAGAGATCGTATTGAACTGGATTACACCTCACCAGAAATGGGGTATCCACTCAACCTACTCTGATAACTTGTTGATGTTGACCCTTTCACGTGGTGGTCCGATTGTTTGGATCTCGGAAGTTGATGCAGCAAAAGCAGGCATCGAAGATAACGATTGGATCGAAGTGTTCAATGTTAACGGTGCCATTGCATGTCGTGCGGTCGTTTCCCAGCGTGTAAACGAAGGTATGAGCTTGATGTATCACGCACAGGAACGACAAATAAATATGCCGGGGGCTGAAACAACCAAGACACGTGGTGGTATGCATAACTCTGTTACAAGAGCGGTTATGAAGCCTACTCACATGATCGGTGGTTACGCACAGCAAGCATACGGATTTAACTACTACGGTACCGTTGGCTGTAACCGAGATGAATTTGTAATCGTCCGTAAGATGGACAAAGTTGACTGGTTGGACGAGTCGTCTGAAGAGCGAGGAGCATAGCGATGAAAGTACGTGCACAAATAGGCATGGTCCTGAACCTGGACAAATGTATCGGCTGTCACACTTGTTCTATCACTTGTAAGAACGTATGGACGAGCCGTGACGGTGTTGAATACGCTTGGTTTAACAATGTTGAATCTAAGCCAGGCGTGGGTTTCCCTAAAGAGTGGGAAAACCAGGAAAAATGGAACGGCGGTTGGGTCCGTGGTAACGATGGTAAGTTGACACCGCGTCAAGGTAACAAGATGCGTGTGTTGGCGAATATCTTCGGTAACCCTGACCTACCCGAAATCGATGACTACTATGAGCCATTCGATTACGACTACGAGCATCTGCATACTGCGCCAGAAAGCAAGCATCAGCCAACGGCTCGTCCGAAGTCGCTGATCACTGGCAAAATCATGGAGAAGATCAACTGGGGCCCAAACTGGGAAGAGATTCTAGGTACGGAGTTCGCTAAACGTAAAGTTGATTCAAACTTCAATGAAGTAGCGCAGAAAGACATCTACGGTCAGTTCGAAAAGACCTTTATGATGTACTTGCCACGCTTATGTGAGCACTGTTTGAATCCGGCTTGTGTTGCAAGTTGTCCTTCAGGTGCGATCTACAAGCGTGAAGAAGACGGTATCGTATTGATCGACCAAGACAAGTGTCGTGGTTGGAGAATGTGTGTATCGGGTTGCCCATACAAGAAGATCTACTACAACTGGAAGTCTGGTAAGTCAGAGAAGTGTATTTTCTGTTACCCACGTATCGAAGCGGGCCAGCCAACAGTTTGTTCTGAGACTTGTGTAGGTCGTATCCGTTACTTGGGTGTACTTCTTTATGATGCAGACCGTATCGAAGAAGCAGCAGCAACGCCGCTAGAGAAAGATTTGTACCAGGCACAGTTGGATATCTTCCTAGATCCAAATGATCCTAAAGTGCAAGATGCGGCACGCGCTGAAGGCATTCCTGATAGCTGGATTGAGTCGGCTCAAGCATCACCTGTTTATAAGATGGCAATGGACTGGAAAGTAGCGCTACCGTTACACCCAGAGTACCGTACGCTGCCAATGGTTTGGTACATCCCACCACTATCCCCAATCCAGAATGCTGCTGAGCAGGGTCGTATTGGTATGGACGGTGTGATTCCAGACATTAAGTCACTGCGTATTCCGGTACGGTACTTGGCTAATTTGCTAACGGCCGGTGAAGAAGCGCCAGTTGTGAATGCACTAGAAAGAATGCTGGCAATGCGTTCATTCAAGCGTTCACAGCAAGTAGAAGGCAAAGAAGATCTGGAAGTTTTGAAGAAGACGGGTTTAACAGCCTTACAGGTTGAAGAAATGTATCGTTACATGGCGATTGCTAACTACGAAGACCGTTTCGTCGTGCCATCAAGCCATAAAGCTTACGCAGAAGATGCTTACGACATGAAGAGTTCATGTGGTTTCAGCTTCGGCAATGGCTGTAGCGATGGTAACAACGAAGTCAACATGTTTGGTGGTAACAAACCAAGTAACCGAGCGAATATCATCGCGGTTTCAGGAGGTGACTAAGATGGATACTTCAAATGCGAAGGTGCTAGCTGTTGTATCTTGTTTGATGGATTACCCACGGGAAGACATCCTTCTTTACAAAGGTGAATTGGATCAAGTGGTAGCGGAGGCTGGCCTAGCGCCAGCCATCGAAACCAAGTTGCTGGCGTTTATTGAAAACCGGGCAGCGATGGATCTAATGGACTGGCAGAGTGAATACGGTGGTCTATTCGATCGTGGACGTTCGGTCGCGCTATGGTTGTTTGAGCACGTACACGGCGAATCCCGTGATCGTGGCCAGGCAATGGTAGATCTGGTCGATATGTACCGCGAAGCAGGTTTAGAGCTGGACAAGCACGAGTTGCCTGACTACATCCCCTTGTTCCTGGAGTTTCTCTCAACCCAAGGTAAAGAGAACGCCCAGAATTGGTTGCAGGAAATGGAGCATATTTTAGGCTTGATCCAGTGTCGCTTGGAAAAACGTAAAAGTGATTACTCGGTTTTGTTTGAGGCGCTTCTGGACTTTGCTGACAGTAAGATCGAATTGGACGAAATTCGTGAGCAAATCGCTGATGAGAAGCGAGATGACACGAAAAAAGCAATCGACAAAGAATGGGAAGAGGAAGAAGTGAAGTTTGGTGCTGAGTCACTAGATAAAAGCTGCGAGTCTTCAACGCGTCGACCCAGCGAAGCTCAGCGTCGTGACCAAGATATCCCGGTTAACTGGGTAGGTTTTGATGCCACGCCGTCCTCGTCACAATCTTCTATCTCCGATAAGAGAGGATAAGAAAATGGATTACTTAAATCATTTATTCTTTGGAATTTACCCCTACATTGCTTTGGCAGTGTTCGTTTTAGGTTCGATTGTGCGTTACGACCGCGATCAATATACCTGGAAAACTGGTTCAAGCCAGATGTTAGAAAGTGCTCAATTACGAAAAGGCAGCCGCCCTTTCCACGTGGGTATCATTATGGTTTTGATGGGGCACTTTGTGGGCCTATTAACGCCACATGTGGTATGGGAAACACTTGGCGTAAGCGATAGTTTCAAGCAAATGGTCGCAATGGGCATGGGTGGCTTCTTTGGCCTGGTGTGCTTATATGGCTTGGTGATTCTTGTTAAGCGTCGTTTAGGTAATGAGCGAGTGCGAGCGACTAGCTCAAGAATGGATATCCTTATCCTACTCTTGTTGTTGGTTCAGCTACTACTAGGCTTGATCTCGATCTTCGTATCGATGGGTCACCTGGATGGTGTTGAAATGGTTAAGCTAATGAGCTGGGCGCAAAATATGGTCTTGTTTAACGGCGTTGAAGCTTCAGCAGCGATTGCTGATGTTCACCCAATCTTTAAGCTACACGTAGCCTTGGGTATGACTTTGTTCTTGGTCTTCCCATTCAGCCGTTTAGTTCATGTTTGGAGTGTGCCAGTTAAGTACTTCTCTCGTAACTATCAGGTTGTACGTAGTAAGGCTTAATAGCCATCTTATCCCCGCAAAGCGCGGGGATATTTTCAAAGGGGTCAGACTCGATTGAAACCTTAGTTTCAATCGAGTCTGACCCCTTTGAAAATATAGACTAAGTTGGAGTTAGATATGATCCGAGTGAATCAAACAGAATTTGATGAAACAGCCATCGTCAAAGAAATGCAGTACCACGTGGCCCAAACGCACACGGAATCGAAAAATAAGGCTTGTGAGTCTCTGATTATCAGTGAGCTTCTTAAGCAGCGTGCTGAAGCTTTAAATCTAGCAGGTGGTGCAAAGAGCCAAGAAGCCCAGAGTACTGAAGATGCGTTTCTTGAAGCTTTGTTAGATACCGAAGTCGAAGTACCTTCGGCCAGTGAAGATGATTGCCGTCAGTATTTTGAAGCAAATCCTAAAAAATTCATGACCAGCCCCTTGGTCGAGGCGCGTCATATCTTGCTTGATGCATCACCCGATGATGCCAATGCTCGTTCCGAAGCAACGGAACTGGCAGAGCAACTGATTAAACGCTTACAAGAAAATATTGGGCAGTTTGAAGAGCTGGCCAAGATGCATTCCAAATGCCCTTCAAAAGAGACGGGTGGTCACCTTGGGCAGCTTGGTAAAGGCCAAACTGTGCCAGAATTCGAACGTCAGTTATTCAATTGTCCTGAAGGTTTAGCCAGTGCGCCAATCGAAAGCCGTTATGGTGTGCATGTTGTTTTCATTAACCACAAAGAAGAAGGTAAAGCTTTACCTTATGAGATGGTTAAAGAACGAATTTCTGATTACCTGAATGAAAAGGTTAGACGTAAAGCGATTGCCCAGTATATTCATTCATTAATTATGGATGCCGACATTGAAGGTTTCGACTTTAGTGTGTCCGACTCCCCTTTAATGCAGTAAGCTCCCCATATTTGGGGTCAGAGTAAAAATGGCTGTTTTTACTCTGACTCCAATTTCTTATCTAATAATGATCGGCTCAAGGTCATAAAAATGACTGAAGAGATCCCTGCAGCGGCAAATAGCATACACATCACCATTATCTGATAGCGAGCGGCAATAAAAGGCGATACGCCAGAGAGTATTTGCCCCGTCATCATTCCAGGTAGCGAGACCAGACCGACGGCGAACATTGCATTGATATTTGGAATCATTGCCGTGTTGAAAGCCGTATTCCGTGCAGTTTCGTAAACATGGCCACTACGAAGTTCAGCCTGTAAACGTTCGCCAGCCAAACTAATGCTGGTCATTGAGGTTGCAAAAATCATCCCGGCTAGTGGAATCATATAACGTGGCAAGTACCAAGGGTCTAGCTGTAACACTAGCTGTGTGACCAGAGCAAGCATTAAACCGCCACCAATAAATACCGCAATCAGCGCTTTACTGAATAACTGAAAGCGTCCCTTTGTTGATAGTGCGTTGTTGCCAGTGCTATCTGACAGCGTGTTTAGAGATATCCAGCTCGATGCCAGCATCATCACTGATAGAACAGCCAAGGTGAGCAAGCTGCTTTCTGATTCGAAGATCATGATCAGCGCGTAGCCAATTAATAGCAGCTGGAGTAGCATGCGGATGATTGAGTAACAGGCTTTTCCGTATGCCAGCCCCCAATATCGCATTAGAGCAATCACAAAGAAAGTAGGGATAAAAGCGATGAGCAAGCGTTCAAAGGGAATGATTTCAATAGTCATCGGAAACTCGAAGTGATTGAAAGGACGGCGCGTATCATAACATGGAGCAGAGTAAAGCGATGGCACTTCAAGAATGATCTGGGTCATACAAAACCTGAAGAATACTCATAAAATGGTAAATAATACGGCGAAAAGTGGTATCTCCTGTTAAGCTTGAAAGCAATCATGACTTTACTTCGGAGAGTACGAGTGTTTTTTGAAAGCTCATCCAAGAAACTAGCTAAGCTTGAAATCAACATGGCCGCTGCAGAAAGCTATCAGGCTTGGTGCAGTGCGGCAGAAAAACATGACCTGGCTTCGGGTGCCAGCGAATGGAAAGAGCTTGAGCATACAAGCGAATATGACTACAAACAGATTCGTCATCGTCTAGAAGCTCTTCAGAGGCTTCGTCGAGACAACAATTATCATGGCTTACTGTTCGCTCTGAATGAAGGTATACATGGCAATATGGGGGGAATGGGTAAGCCTGTTCTCTATAACCATGCCAAGTATGGTACGAAGAAACTTATCGAAGAGTATGTCGATGAGATAGTTGAGTCCATAGAGCATATCGCAGAATTAGATGCCTCGCAGATCGATTATGAAGAGCGCCTAGACTTCTTTCATCGAGCCAGCCTTTGCTACGGCCGAACAGCGCTGATGCTCAGTGGCGGCGGTGCACTTGGACATTTCCACATTGGTGTTGTAAAAGCCTTGCTTCAGCAAAATCTTCTACCAAGTGTTATATCAGGCGCTAGTGCGGGCTCGGTCATTACAGCCATATTTGGTACGCATACAGATTTGGAGCTAAAAGAACTCATTCAGCCAGTGAGAATGTTAGCTGAGGCGAAAGAAAATGCAGGCTGGCTTAAAAAGCTCTTGTATGGAAAGAGAAAGCGCGCTGATATCAAAGATTTTGAAGAGCATGTGCTCAATCGTTTGGTACCTGATCTGACCTTCCAAGAAGCGTATGAACTCACAGGCCGTCGGATCAATATTTCCGTAGCGCCTGCAGAACTCCATCAGACCTCTCGTTTGTTGAATGCGATTACTTCACCAAATGTTTATATTCGTACTGCTGTGCTTGCTTCGTGTGCAGTGCCCGGTATTTTCCCTTCTGTCATGTTGGAAGCGAAGAATGAGCTTGGTGAGCGTCAAGCCTATCTACCCACACGACGCTGGATAGACGGTTCTTTTAGTGATGACTTGCCGGCTAAGCGTTTGGCTCGTTTATACGATGTGAATCACTATATCGGAAGTTTGATTAATCCGATCGTATTGTTTACTAAAGATGGTTGGGATAACACGAGAATTCCAAGTTGGGTACGCTGGCTAACGCATAAGAGTGCTAGCCGTTTTGCCAAAGCAACTTGTGCCGTGAGTCAGAAATATACTCCAAACTGGACGCGTTTTAATGTCTTGATGAATACCGTTGCCTCGGTGCTAAACCAGGAATACAGCGCCAATATTAATGTCTACCCGGATTTTAGAAAATTCGATTTTCGGCAAATACTTAGCCCGCTGTCTGAAGCCGAGTTACTAGAGCTGGTTCGACAAGGGGAATTGGCAACCTGGTCACAGATGGAGCGAATTCGTATTACCAGCAAAGTAGAGCGAACGCTGGAGCGAATTTTGGAAGAATATGGAGAAAATGACCTGCTACATGCGAAGATGAAGCGGCGTAAGAAACAGGTTCAAAAAACCTAAGTTAGTGCATGTCCAGCTGTAGGGACATTTTATCAATAGGCGTTACTGAAAGTAGTGATTTCATACAACGCTTTGAGTCGTAGCCGCACAAAGCGATCTCCTCATCCGAAAATATCCAGGGTTTGCCAGATTCATACAATTCCAAGCGGGCGTTGAGAGGTGCTTGGTACTGCTCCATATAGTGGTGCTTGGCGCTATAGTATTTTAAACTCGATAAAGCATCCCTTTGCGTGATTACTGCTCGTTCGAATAAACCATTAGCCGCATAAACGGCAGCAGCAGTGTCTAGAAAAAGAGGGCGGTCTGAAAGGTCCTCATCATCGATGATATCCTCTATCATTTCTAAAGCACGTTGCGGGTTTCTAAATGAATCATTGGGATATGTTGCCAGCCACCAAGCATAGAAAGCATTGGAGCTGTCAAAAACCTGGTTTTCAATCGATTTCTCAAAATAGTAGCGTGCATTGTCAAGATTACGCTCAGTCCCGTGCCCAACCAGGCTGCTATGCGCTAATAC
This sequence comes from Oleiphilus sp. HI0061, assembly GCF_001635675.1. NCBI lineage: Bacteria > Pseudomonadati > Pseudomonadota > Gammaproteobacteria > Oceanospirillales > Oleiphilaceae > Oleiphilus > Oleiphilus sp. HI0061. The sequence goes on from NZ_LWFE01000335.1 coordinate 33,056, forward strand.
TGCCAATGCCCAATAATACTCCTGGTACTTTTCGCTTTTCAGGATTTTAAAAGCTAATGACTTATCTGGCTCTTCAGTGTCAGCAAGAATTTGGTAGGCTTTTATCAAGGGTATGTAATAGTCATAAGCTTGGTCATAGCGCCCATAATCTGCTTTTTCTGCGATATCGAGATAAAGACGGGATTTTTCCAGATCTCTAGGGACTTGATAGTCGAGGATATAAAGGTTCGCTGCATGCAATGCGGGAATTCGGTAGCCGAGCTTTGCGTCCTGCTCGAAATAATGAAGGGCTTCAGGATAGTTGTGTGCTTCTAGATTTTGTAAGGCTTGTCTAAAGTTCGTTGCACAGGCGCTGAGTTGGATTACTAGAGCTATCACTAGTGAGAGTTTTATTGCACGACTGATCAAATTACCACTAAACACTACCGGCTATCCTTATTTAAATAATCCTTCAGCTATTCTACCACTGGTTTAGAGTATGTACACTTTAATGAAATATAAATAGAGAAAGGCCGAGACGATGTCCGGGCTTTCTCTAACAAGTAAAGTAAACTAACGCCCCATGAGACCCGCCACGGCTGCAACATCATCTTTGCTTTCCAGTAATTGTGCCAAAGCTTCCTCGGCTTTTTCTGGTGTGATGTGCAGACGGGTATAAATACTTTCATCAAGTTTGTCGGCTGGTTTAGGAACAACGCCTGCGTCAGCCAGCATATGTTGAGTGAGCTGCAGTAAACCGGCGTATTCAGCATTTACACCTTCGAAGGCCTGATTCTTTTGGTGTCTCAAGCCAATAATGACTTCTTCTGGCATATTCCAGACAGACATCAGCTGGCTACCAATTTGTTCACGAGTAATGCCCAGTAAGAAGTGCTCAATATAGCCACTGTCTAAATGGGGGTTTGCTTCAATATAGCGACACATCAACGAGAAGTGAGGCGGGAAGACGTGTGCAAGCACCAAATAACCAAAGTTATGCAGCAAGCCCGAAAGATAAGACAAGCCGAAACTGGGGCGATAAGTCGGGTCAATTTTGCTTAGAATTGAGGTCGTACCTAGAGCTAGCCACATGGCTTGCTGCCAATAGGGGGCATAACCTTTTGGCTCATCCTTAGGAACTTTTAGTGTTCTTCCCAGAGCTAAACCCATTGCCAGGTTCATCACCATATCAAAGCCCAATACCCTGATGATCGCGTCGTGAACTGACTTGATCTTTCCGGGTGCATTGTAAAATGAGCTGGAAGCCCAGCTAACTACCTGAGCAGCAAGGCTTGGATCTTTTTCGATGATATCTGCCAGTTCATCAGCGCCTGCATCAGGGTTGGAGCGAAGGCGAATAATTTCTTGTGCACTCTGAGGCAGAGGTGGAAGCTCAAGAGTGTCTTCCAAGCGCTGTTTAATACGTAAGGAGGTAAACTTCTCAATCGCTTGATTGATCTGCTCAAGGTCACTGCCTGGTTGATTTATGTTGTAAGGTATCGATGATAGAGGCACTGCAAAGCTTTCGACTTTAGCTTTTCTAGTTGAGGCTGAAAAGGCCTCTTTACTCAGCTTGATCAGTTTATCTGCTTCATCGGTTTCGATATAGACGGTATCCTGTTCGATGACACGAGCATCGACAATCGCCGGTAAACCGGTGATATCCGGAATAGCCGGAAGCGTTTTGATGCTATGCACGGCGATTAGGCTGTGTACATCCTCATGTGGCAGCGCTTCGAATGAGCGCCCTACCTTACTGTTCAAACTGTCGACATCCAGCATACTGTCGGCTAAAAATATTAGCTGCGAACGCCCTAGTGTGTCTGCCATCAAGATGGTTTTCAGAATCTGGCTATCGGGAATGCCTTCACGGTCAACTAACACTGGCTGGTCCGCTTCAGTCAAATTAATTTCGGCATCATTCTGGTATTGTTCAAAAACTTTATTCACCACCGCGGGTATCATGTCATTTAACTCTTTGTTATCCATAAGCGTTTCCATATCAATAAGCTAAGTGTAGATCAATCCAGCAAAACAGTTCGTCAATTTAGTCGAAGGTAACAAAAATACTAAACTTCGCCATAAACACGCTTTGCGCCGACCCATCGACGAATCAATAGTTCACTGAGCTTGGAGTCCTCAAACACTTGTGCAGCCATGGTTTTGACTTCAGGAAGCCAATTTTGGTCACGTTGAAGGTCTGCAATCCGAAATTCGACCATACCGGTTTGCCGGGTACCCAGAACTTCACCAGGGCCTCTTAACTCCAGATCTTTCTCGGCAATGACAAAGCCATCGTTACTTTCGCGCATTACACTTAAGCGCTCTTTGCCATTGGCGGATAGAGGTGGGTGGTACATTAGCGCACAATAGCTTTTTAAAGCGCCCCTTCCTACGCGGCCGCGCAACTGATGTAGCTGGGCGAGCCCTAAGCGCTCAGGGTTTTCAATAACGATAAGGTTCGCATTGGGAACGTCCACACCGACTTCAATAACAGTCGTAGCAACCAATACATCAATACGCCCTTCTTTGAACTGATCCATGATTAGGCTTTTATCCTGAGCCTTCATTCGCCCATGAACCAAGGCGACAACCAAACCTCCTAGCTGAGCTTGTAACCAGGCCAGGCTTTCCTCTGCAGCCTGACACTGCAGGGCTTCAGATTCTTCTATAAGAGTGCAAACCCAATAGGCCTGACAGCCGGCTTCACAAGATTTTCTAACCCGTTCAACCATTTCGGAGCGTCGACTATCTGGAATGGCAAAGGTTTCTATTTTTTGTCTGCCTGGGGGGAGTTCATCGATTACCGAGGTGTCGAGGTCGGCGTAGGCGCTCATTGCCAATGTCCGGGGTATGGGCGTGGCGGTCATAATGAGCTGATGTGGCACCAAACCGGAGTCTTGCCCTTTGTTTTTTAAGGATAAACGCTGGTGAACACCAAAGCGGTGTTGCTCGTCGATAATCGCCAGGGCCAAGCGTGAAAACTTCACTTCATCTTGAAACAAAGCATGTGTGCCGATGACGACTTGAGCATTACCCGATGCGATTTTTCCCAAGGCGGCTGCTCGGGTCTTGCCCTTTGACTTACCACTTAGCCATGCGATTTCTATCGAGTTGCCATCAGGAAGCTTAAGCTCGGCAAACCACTGACTGAAGTTCAATAGATGTTGCTCGGCAAGAATTTCAGTGGGAGCCATTAAAGCGACTTGAGCACCCGACTCTACAACCTTTAAGGCTGCCAAGGCCGCAACGATGGTCTTACCTGAGCCGACATCGCCTTGTACCAATCGTAGCATGGGGAAGGCTTGGCCTAGGTCATGGTCGACGTCGCTGCACACTTTTTTTTGTGCACCGGTTAGTTCAAAGGGGAGCTGCTCAAGCAGTTGAGTGCCTAGCTGGCTATTATTCTGGCAAGGCAAGGCTTGGTGACTTTGTACGCCTTTGCGGAGTTTTAACAGACTTAAGTGATGCCCGAGTAATTCTTCAACAATAAGGCGTTGCTGACATAAATGCCGCCCTTCTAGCAAAGCGAGTTGGTCGGCTTCGGTTGGTGGAGCATGTAAGTAACTTAGTGCATGTTTAAGTTCCGGTAGCTGGTAGGCTTTTCGAATGCTAGGCGGCAGTAGATCGCGGACATCGCAGCGATCCAGCCAGCCAAGCGCTTGACGACAGATTGCACGGAGTCTTGCTTGTTGAATTCCTTCGGTTAAGGGATAAACCGGAGTTAAAGTTTCGGGTGCGGTATTCTTCTCGTCCCCTGTGATGATATTGTACTCAGGGTGATAGAATTCTATTCCCAGCTTTCCAAGCCTGGCCTCACCATAGCAACGCAGGTAGGTACCTTTTTGAAGTTGCCGGGCTTGAGCTGCGCTGAAGTGATAAAAACGCAGTGTAACGGTGCCGCTGGCGTCTTTTACTTTGACTTCTAGACTACGCCTTCTTCCATGAACGACTCTACTACCGAGCACTTCCACTTCAAACAAGCCTTGCATGCCGGGGCGAAGCGAGGCTGCAGAGTGAATACGAGTTCGGTCTTCGTAACGAAAAGGCAGGTGGAAGAGTAGGTCCTGCATGTTGTGAATATCGAGCTTGGAAAGTGTTTCAGCCAGTTTGGCGCCCACACCTTTTAACTGCGTAAGCTCTATTTCCTCCAGCGCTGCCATGCCGATTTAACCCTTTTGTGTGAGTGCAGGTACTTCGATGCATCTACGAATGTCTTTTAGAGTACTTCGTTTTATACTAGCGACAAATCATATAGAAAAGGCTTGGCGCTATGCAAGGTAAGAAGGTTTTGATAGTCGGTTGCGGTAAAATCGGTGGGCGCGTAGCGAAGAGGCTTTCAAGTGACTTTCAAGTTTTTGGTTTACGCCGAAGACCTCAAATGTCTCAGGATGACATTCATTATCTTGCTGCAGATGTTCGAGAGGCATCGAGTTTAGAAGAGGTGTTTTCACAAGTCCTGACTGATGGTGTTGATTACCTGATTTATTGCCTGACGCCTTCCCAGCGCACCGAACAGGCTTATCGTGATACCTATGTCACGGGTTTAGAAAACACGCTTACGATGCTTCCTAATCCGAAGCGCTTAAAGCGATTGATCTTTGTTTCCAGTAGCAGTGTCTATCACCAGAATGATGATAGTTGGATAGATGAGCAAAGCCCTTGTGAACCAAAACAGTTTTCAGGAAAGCTTATCTTTGAAGCGGAAGGTCTACTTCGACACAGCGGCATACCCAGCACGATTATTCGTTTTAGCGGGATCTATGGTGGTTCTCGTCGCCAGTTAATTAATCAGGTAAAGCAGTCTGCGGAAAGTGGCGCGGCTATTTTAAGTAAAGCCTTACGTCGAAGTAACCGTATTCATGAAGATGATTGCGTGGGTTTTATTGAGCACTTAATTCGCTTGAATGCTCAAGGCTCAGCGTTGGAGCCGCTATATCTTGCTAGTGATAGTGAACCAGTAGATCTTAATGAAGTGATTATCTGGCTAGCAGAGCACTTGGGGCTGACCATCAATACCCAACCTTCCGAGCAGGCAAAACGGCGAAGCGGAAATAAGCAGTGTTCCAATAGGCGAATGTTGGATAGTGCTTATCAACTTCACTATCCGACTTTCCGAGAAGGTTATCAGGCGATGTTAAGACAAACCTAAATAGATGAATTCATCACCATTATGCCATCCATTTCAACCTGAGCATCTTTAGGTAGTGATGCGACGCCAATGGCGGCTCTTGCGGGATAAGGCGCTTCAAAATACTTGGCCATGATTTCATTCACGGTGGCGAAGTGTCCTAGGTCTGTCAGGAAAATATTGAGTTTAACTATGTCTTGAAGTGTACCGCCTGCGGCATTGCATACAGCGGTAAGGTTATCAAATACTCGCGTGATTTGCGTGCTGATATCGCCTTCTACCAGGCTCATCGTACTTGGGTCCAGCGGGATCTGGCCAGATAAAAAAACGGTCTCGCCGACTTTTACTGCCTGGGAATAGGTTCCGATTGCTTCCGGTGCATCTGCTGTTTGAATAATGGACTTGTTACTCATATTTCCTCCTGGAAGCTAATCACTTTATTTTGATATGACTCTGGTAAGCCTTAGAACGGCTTTGATTGAGCGAATTCGGCGCATAACTCGAGCCAGGTGTCGTCGACCCTGAACATGTAGCACAACACTAACAACACTTAGTTTGGCGTTTTGTTCCGTCACGCCGATTCGTTCGATATTACCTTCGGCGTGCGTTATCGCTGCGGCTAGCTCGGCAATAATGCCGCGTTGGCGTTCAAGCTCTACCTTCAATTCAACGGTAAACTCATCGGTAATATCTTTCACCCAGGATAAGTGCATTTGAACCTGATTGTTGCTTAGGTTCATAATTTTTGAGCAGCCCTCGGAATGAATGGTGATGCCAGAGCCTGTGTCAGGTAAGCCTACGATCGGGTCGCCCGGGATCGGGTGGCAGCAATGTGCGAAAGACAGGTTCATTCCTTCTGAGCCCTTGATCATCATGGACACTGTAGAGGTATCTTGAGCTTCGTTTTCAGCCTCATCTTGTATTGCATCAGACATCAATTGACGAGCAATGATGAACGGCATGCGCTGACCTAAACCGATATTGCGCAGGAGTACATCCATGCTCTCGGCTTGGTTATGTTCGAGAACTTTTTGAATCTGTGCTTCAGGAATATCTTTCCAGGAAACATTAATGCCAGAGAGTGACTTATCGAGCAAGCTCTTACCAAGCGCTAGGCTTTCGGCTTCGCGTTGGTCTTTCAAGTAGTGCCTTATGCTGCTCTTGGCTTTACCGGTTGTGACAATATTCAGCCAAGCCCTACTTGGTTTAGCGCTAGGGGCGGTGACGACTTCAACCGTTTGCCCGCTTTGTAGAGGTACGCTCAAGGGGGCAAGTTGCTTGTTTATGCGACAGGCGACACAAGCATGACCAATATCGGTATGGATGGCATAAGCGAAGTCGATTGGGGTTGCCCCCGCAGGTAATTCGAGAATCGCTCCCTTGGGTGTGAATACGTAGATCTCGTCAGGGAAGAGGTCGATCTTAACGTGCTCAATAAACTCCATAGAGTCAACGGCGCGTTCACGAAGTTCTTTCAGGCCGCTTAGCCAGCGATCAATACGCGCCTGATTGGCCAAGGCGAGATCTGACTCATCTTTATATTGCCAGTGTGCAGCAATACCGTAGTCAGCCAAATCTTCCATATCCTTAGTACGAATCTGAATCTCGATATTAACGTGCATACCGAAAAGTGTCGTATGGAGAGACTGGTAGCCATTTGCTTTAGGTACGGCGATATAGTCTTTAAAACGAAAGGGCAGCGGCTTGTATAAACTGTGGGCGGCTCCGAGCACGCGATAACAATCGTCTTCAGAGTCAGTAATAATTCGAAAGGCATAAACATCCATAATTTCATGGAAGGATTTATGCTGGTATTTCATTTTTTTATAAATGCTGTTCAGGTGCTTCTCGCGACCGAGTATCTCAGCATTAATACCGCGTTCTTTGAGCTTATCTTCAAGGCAATGTTGAATATCGGCAAGAATTTCATTGTGATTGCCACGTAACTTCTGCACTGCCTGGCCAATATATTTGGCTCGCATCGGGTACATGGCGGCAAAGCCTAAGTCTTCTAGCTCTACCCGAATGCTGTTGATGCCCAGTCGGTTGGCAATTGGCGCGTAGATATCCAGGGTCTCGGTGGCAATGCGTCGACGCTTTTCGGCATGCAAAGGCCCCAGCGTACGCATATTGTGCAGGCGGTCTGCCAGTTTGACTAAAATGACACGAATATCTTTGGCCATCGCCAAGGTCATTTTCTGGAAGTTGTGGGCCTGCGCTTCGGCTTTGGACTTAAACTCTATCTGCGTCAGTTTACTTACGCCATCGACCAGGTCAGCGACAGTATCATTAAACTGCTCGGCTAACTCTTCTTTGGTAACCTCGGTGTCTTCAATGACATCGTGAAGCAGTGCGGCCATTAGTGTTTCGTGATCCATGTGCAAACCAGCAAGGATCTTGGCAACGGCTACCGGATGGATGATGTATGGGTCGCCACTTCGACGGTACTGACCTTCGTGTGCATCTTTAGCACACTCGAAAGCCTGCAAGATCATAGAGACCTTGTTGTCATCCAGATAAGTTCTGACTGCCGCTTCGAGTGATTCTATCAATGCCTGTTCTGCCTGTTCTTTAATAATATGTTTCTAGAAACACGAGTGCCTTAAAATACGAGGGGGATAAGCTCTAAAGCAAAAAAAAGCCGAACGTTTCCATTCAGCTTTATGCGCTCTCACCTATCTTAAGTGAGAACAGATGATTTTCAAGAGTAATTCTCAAGAAAACCACATAATTTATTCATTTTTCAGCAGATTAAGAAGAAATCTCTTCGCGCTTGATCACATCATCATTGATCAAACCTTCTGCAATTTCACGCAAGGCAACAACAGTAGGTTTGTCATTTTCCCACTCTACGAAAGGCTCTTTGCCGCCATTTGCTAGTTGTCTGGCTCTCTTGGTTGAAACCATTACCAATTCAAAACGGTTATCAACGTGATCTAAACAATCTTCAACGGTCACTCTAGCCATTAAATTTTCACCTCTGGAAAAGACGCACTACTCAATAAATAAGGCAGAACTACAGTCCCACCCAAAAACGACCGAACATACTACGAAAAACGCTCTAAGAAGACAATAGCTCGGTCAATATTTCTTCATGCTGCGCGCTTTGACTGGCGGTGTCTAGCCGATTTGATTTAAAAATCGACAATAGATCGCTTAATGCATCGCCAAATTGATCGTTAATAACCAGATAGTCGTACTCATGATAATGGCTACTTTCACTGGTTGCATCGGCCATGCGGCGCTCAATGACTTCTTCACTATCTTGGCCGCGCCCTTGTAAGCGTTCGCGCAAGGCGGCTTTAGATGGAGGTAGGATAAAGATGCTCACGGTATCTGGCATCAGTTCTCTTACTTGCTGCGCACCCTGCCAATCGATTTCAAGAATAACGTCTTGCCCAAGCGCCATACGCTGCTCAAGCCAGGTCTTGGAGGTACCGTAGTAGTTATCGAAAACTTTTGCATGCTCTAGAAAGCCAGATTCAGATATGAGCTGCTCAAACTCGGGGATGCTGACAAAGTGATAATTAACGCCATCGACTTCCCCGGGACGAGCCTGGCGAGTGGTATGAGAAACTGAAACTTCGATACCTGAGTCGGCTTCGAGTAAGGCTGCTACCAGGCTTGTTTTCCCTGCTCCGGAAGGGGCTGAAACGACATATAAACGCCCTTGCCTTGCAACTTCTTTAGACTTTTCACCTGTGCTACCCACTCTTTCTCCTCCAGATTCTAAGCAATGTCTAGGCTGTTATTCATCAGCTAAAACAACTATATTTAATGCGATGTGGAGCATTATGCTAAATTTCAGCTAAAAAGAGTATCTCTTAGTCTCAGTAGATCTTGATAAAGCGCTACAGACGAATTTTATTGAACGGCTAATACTGTTGGTATAAACACCCTGTGAAACAATATTGTCATTATCACCCGATTTCTCCGGCAATCTGGCATTGCCTGTCATGCGAGCGTCATTACGATAAGCTTTGCATGCCCGATGGTGATGAAAGGCAGCAGAAGGCTAAGTGCCCACATTGTAAAAAGCCCATGTCTTTTCTTGAGAAGCGTCACGAGATGCCTCCATTTTGGTCAATGCAACAGCGTTTTTTCGGTCTGCCATTTAAAACAGACGCTTTGTTGCTTTCCTTGTTGTTAGGCCTTAGTGCACTAGCGATGCACTTAAATGCGATATTCGCCCTGCTACTTGCTAGTATCTTGTCTCTAGTGCTTGTGAACTTCTCTGTGCAGGTAGCGCGGAGCTATAGTAAGGCGACTCGCTTATCATCGACGACAGGTTCAAGCTCATTTAATGGGGGGGTGCCAGGAATTGCCTCGGCTTTAGATTTTAAACAGGCTAAGACGAGCCTGATTATTACCGGACTATTAATCGTTTGCTTTGCGCCCCCCATACTTTTACTGAATTATGTTAGTGGCTGGCTTGCCCTAACCTACGCGTTACTTGTTTTATCGATTCTGCCCAGTGTATTGCTTATGCTGCTGTATAGCGATAAACGGCAAGGCGGCCATGGATCTGCTCCACCTAGTTGGATGAGCATTATTAAAAAGATGCACTTATCTTATGTCAGCTTGATTGCATTTTTTGCGATGAGCTGTTTGAGCGTATTGGTGATCGCAGATTTGCTTCACCCTGTATTACCCTCCTTTGCTTTTGCTCCGGTTTGTGTGCTGCTGACGGCATATTTTGTTATAGCCCTGTTTGCGGTTTTGGGTTACGTCTTAAAGCGTTATGAATTCTTTTCATCGGTGAGCAGTGTCAAAGCGCTTGAGAGCGAACAAGACAATACGCCAACTGACAGCTCACAACGAATCAATGCTGACTTAGATATCGCGATCAAAGATGGTGACTTTTCCAAAGCCTTGTCTCTTTTGGAAAACAGTATGAAAGGCAAGGGAAAGCGGTCTGACTTGAGAGTCCATCAGCTGTATACGCTATTGCTAGAGCGCCGAGACCTGGTTCGCCTGGAACAGCATAGTCACTTGTTTTTTGAACTCTTACTGGGTCGGGGGCAGAAGTTGGCAGCTTATGAGTTGTTTGAAATGCTGCGCAATGAGCAAGAGAAGTTCCTGGTGCACGATATTCAACTGAGCCTCGATCTGGCTGAAGCGTTTTATCAAATGAAAGAGTATAAACTGGTGCTTTGGTTAGCACGTGAAGCGCACCAACGATTTGACTCGTGCCCGGAATTGGCGAAGTTATATTTACTAGCCGCTAAGACTATTCTTTCGAAGTCCAAGACACCGGAAAAAGCACGTGCATTCTTGCACTATATTGACGAGAACTTTCCGGATACCGAGTTTAAGGAAGCCGCAAGGCGCTTGCTAGAACACCTTGACTCACATTAACTGAGCCGATCATTGATGGCATTGAGTATTTGCCACTTCTTCCCACACCACTGTGGGGCAAGCAGAATGTCTTGCGAGGCTGTTCCGGTTAGCCGGTGAACGATTACGTTTTTAGGAAGGCGCTCAAGCATTTTGACCACGGTATCGATATACGCTTGCTCAGCGACAGGTTCATACAAACCTTTCTTCCATTCTCGTGCTAGCTGCGTTCCTTTTACAATATGAAGCGGATGGAACTTGATTCCATCTGTTCCCAGTGCCAAGACTTTATCTAAGGACTTCAGGCTATCAAGGGCTGCTTCGCCAGGAAGCCCCACTATTAAATGCGTACATACTTTTATCCCCATATCGCGAGCACGCCGACAAGTATCTTCATATTCCATCCAGCCATGACCACGGTTGACCCGCAGGAGTGACTCATCATTAGCGCTTTGTAGTCCTAATTCCAACCATATTTCATAGCCTTGCTCCTGATAAGCCAAGAGCAGTTCGAGCACCTCATCGGGAACACAGTCAGGGCGAGTCCCTATCGACAAGCCAATGACGTCGTCGACCGCTAAAGCACGATCATACAAGCGCTTTAGGTTTTCGGCCTCATCATAGGTGTTGGTATAGGCCTGAAAGTAGCCAAGAAATTTCTTGGCTCCGGTACGCTTGGCGATCACCGCTTTGCCGCGTGCTATTTGTGACTCAATTGAGTCTGGCGCTTTGGCGTTGGGGCTGAAGGATGCGTTATTACAAAAGGTGCAGCCACCAATACCTTTGCTACCGTCTCGATTAGGGCAAGTAAAGGAGGCGTTGAGAGAGAGCTTATGGACATGCTCACCATGGCGCTGTTGCATATACTGGCCAAATGAAAGATAAGGCCTTCCAGCCACAACACTCACAACTTAAACCATTTGACTTGATTGCATATCCATACCCGGCTTGCCAAACCAATAACCGTTGCAATCCTGATCGCTAAGCGCAATTTCACTCGACTGGCCATCAAGCGCATCACGGAAGCGACGAATGATGTCACTCATACCCTCAGCACGAGGGCTTAAGCGCAAGACATCAACATTGAGTTTTTTCATTTCAGGCACCTTTGCAAGCAGGTTATAAACCGACGAAGACTGGGTTTGGATGCCGTTAATATTAAATAGGGCCTGTTGCTCCTGACTCTTTACTTCTAGCCCTTCCGGATAGTGAATGCAGCTAAAGCGACAATCATCCTTGGGTAAGTCCAGGTAACGTGCGGTAAAACACCGCGCGGAGTAAGCGAGAGGAAGATGGCCATAGCTGAAGACTTCGGTTTCAATCTTCTCACGGATACCAAGATCACTTGCCTCGTCGTGAATGGTTTGTAAGCAATGGCCCGAGAGCTCAACCGGCATAACCCAACGTCGAGCACCGTTTCTGACCATAATTGATAAAGTGCGTGCATTGTAGATATTGGTGCTAGGACCACAGACAAAGGGTACTCCTTTGCGCGATAATAATTGCACCGCAGAGATATCGTTCGCTTCAACTTGAACCGGGGCGTTTTCACAAATATTCTTTAAGGTGCTTAATTCAGAATCTGCCATTAATAACGCCAGACTGGAAATTACGACTTCTTTACCTGATTCCGATAGTTCCTTGGCTAGCTCTAGCCATTCAGCAGTTTTTAATTCTCGGCGCTTAGAACACACCGTCTCGCCTAAATAAATAACATCGACAGGGCTGTCGAGCATCTCTTGGTAGAAGTCATACACGCGCTGTTTTGGCCAAAAAAACAGGTTTGGGCCTAGTGATAATTTCATCATATTACTCCCTAAATCTGCGGGGTTTATTGCCAGGCGCGCGTATAAGCGCCCAAAGTGGTTTGCGAGCCTTCAGAGACTTTATCGAGTGGCTTGCTCCATTGGGGTTTCACTTTAAAGTTATCCGGGTCGCGCTGATAGCTGTCTAAAGCTTTGCGCCAAACCGAGACAACCTGTTCAACATAAGCCGGGCTGCGTTGTCGACCCTCAATTTTTACAGCCTTGATGCCGATCTCTGTTAAGTCAGGAATTAAGCCAATTGTGTTCAAGCTTGTTGGTTCTTCGAGTGCATTGTAGAGACGGCCTTCCACTTCAAATCGGCCTTTACACAAGGTTGGGTAACCTGCTTTTTCATCTTCCTGATAACGGTCAATTAGCACATTGTTCAAACGTGACTCCAGGCCGTCTTCTGTTTCTTCCCAGCGAACAAAGCTTGCAGGCGAACAGGCACCGCAAGTATTGGGTGATTGGTCGGTTAGGTATGAAGATAAATAGCAGCGCCCTTCAGCCATAATGCATAAAGAACCAAAGGCAAAGACTTCTAATTCGATAGGCGACTTCTTAGCAACTTGCGCCACCTGCTTGAGTGATAAGACGCGTGGCAGCACAGCGCGGCGAACATTGAAATTGCGCTTGTAGAAACTTAGTGACTCAGCATTTGTGCCAGAGCCCTGAACCGACAAGTGCAGGTTTAGATTGGGGTGCTTTTGGGTGGCGTAATCCAGCACCCCCATATCAGCACAAATTAGCGCATCGGCCTGAATATCGGCGGCTACATCAACGGCTCGTTGCCATTTACTCCAACCTTCGGGCTGGGCATAGGTATTCACCGCGATATATAACTTAACGCCTTTGGATCGCGCATAAGCTAAGGCTTGTGAGACCTTTTCTTCTTTGAAGTTTAAGCCTGAGAAGTGACGTGCATTAGTTTCGTCTTTAAATCCTACATAGACGGCACTGGCACCACTATCTACCGCTTTTTTAAAGGCTGGTAAACTGCCAGCCGGACAGACCAAATCCATAAAGAAATACTCGAAATAATACGTCTGACCATTGTGAAGAATCCCCCGGCTAGTCACTATCCCTATTGGTGGGTATTTTATGTACCAACTTGCCGGGATATAGTTTCCTTTAATATCTGTTCGCTAATCACGTCTTAAGGAGGAAGCTACAATGCTATTGTCGAGCCCGAGAACTCTGCTTCCAAAATTACCTTTGACTTTGGTCAAACCTGTTCGCCATATGCCTTTTGGCCTGCAAAGTTTAGTGCTAAAAAGAGTGCTGAAAGCGGCCTTTAAGTCAGCCTTGGATCAAGGTGACATGGATTTTCTTAAACAGCGTTGGCTAAAAATCGAGATTAGCGATGCGGATATCAATTGGTTCTTTAGTTGTGGTCCTCGAAACGAGATATTAATGCAGAAGGATGCGCAGACGGACGTTTGTATTCGCGGTAGTTTGCGTAGCTTTATTTTGCTCGCGGCCCAAAAAGAAGACCCGGATACGCTGTTCTTCCAGCGTGACTTGGTGATTGAGGGTGACACTGATCTGGGTCTTGAGATCAAAAACCTGATGGATAGCCTGGATCTCGATGACTTGCCACCAGAGCTGCTATTTGCCGTAAGAAGTGCTGCAGAGTATGTGACAGTATTTAGCTAAATACTCTTACTCCAATAGCGCCCGTCCGCTTAGGAGGTAATCCATTGTTTTGGGTATATAAGCTTCCACCAAGCTTCCACCAAGCTTTCCTAACGACTAGAATCCCCCTATCTATCGTTAAAGGCCAGATTTGATGAATCGTAAAAAGAAGCTGAACTCCATCCTCAAGAAAAAACTTAAGAAGGCAAATGCCAAACTGGCGCCTAAGAAGAATGATAAACCTCGCTATATATCCAAAGCAGAACGGGCTGTAATGGAAGAAGAAAACACCTTAACTGAGATCAAAAACGACTAATAGATTGTCGGCTTATAGCCTTTTCTTGGGTGGCCGTGTACCTTCCAAAAAATTAATCTTTTTCATCTTATAAAAAAGTGACAAAAGTCTCACTTCGATCCATATTGTTAGCAGCTAGCATTTTGTACTTAGCCTAAGAGATGTACCGCAGCGATGAATACACCCGCACCACGAGCTTATATTCGCCACCCGTCCAAGGTTGGTATACAGGTTACGCCTTTGAGTACGCGCGAGCAGCTCAATCTGGAGATTAATAATATCAGCCAGGGTGGTCTGTCTTTTGATTCCAATGTTTCATTTTTCAAAGATACTGTGGTGAAGCTGAAAATACCTTCGGTTAAGCCGGTATTTAAGGTCAATGCAATTATTCGTTGGTGCCGAGAGCAAAGTGACAAGCAAGGCAGCCCATACGAGCTGGGCGTAGAGTTTCTCGACAATGATGACGCCTTTAAAGTTCGTATGATCGAACAGGTATGTCATATTGCCGAGTATCGAAAAGACTTGCAGGAACAGTTGGGTAAGCGAGTGACCTGGAATCAGGCCTCTCAGGAATGGATTAGCAAGAATGGGGGCAGCTTTCCGCGCTAGTCCGCGGTGAGTCACATTCAGGCAGGGCGAGTATTGTGAAGCAAACCTGTCATCGAATATGATCAAAAACGTATAACAGAAAGCAAAAAGCCGCAATACACAATGAACAATGTATTACGGCTTACTCAACTAACTAGCGTACTTTTTGGAACCTTCTGACCAGCTCAGGTGCCTTCGACTTCGACTTCCATCTCTACGTCTTTGAATAATAGTCCGAATGTATCCCAGACCTCTTCGACGGATTTCTCAATTTCATGCACTGCATGCTCTGAGGACGCGACAAGCTGTTCCTCTTTTTCTTTCAGTCCTGAACGATAATCTAGCAGTTTTTGATATTTATTTTGTGCGATTGATCGTAGCTCGTCAGGCAAGTCCTTTACCCTGTGCTCCATGCGGTCGATTTTGTAATCCCATTCTTCTAATTTCTTTGCAAATTTCTCAATTTGCTCATGATGTGAAGACATTTTCACTACTCCTACTATGCTACAAGTCAACGCCAGAATAGCGCGCTACAAAAAAAAGCTCATTGATGTAGGTCAACGGCCGATTTATATTCATATAAGCTTAGAATTCCAATATGAAGGTGACATGACAGCATGGCCGTATTTTTTGTACACGATGTAGGGAAAGGGCTCGTTACACCACTAGACCGAAAGTTTAGGGTTCGTGATATTCCTCCAGCGGATGAACTGACTGAAATACAGAAAGTTCATTCTAAAGCTGAAACCGACCCCGAAGACTTTAAAGATCATCGCCAAAAGTCAAAGCAGAAACCCGCGGAGCCGAGTGCAAGCCAGCAGAAAGCGATTTCTGCCTACCAAGAAGTTAAGCCCGCCCGGAGCCCTTTAGGGAGAGTGAAGAATATTATGAGCTCGCCGGTACTGAGTATCAGCAAAGATAAGACGCTCGAAGATGCCTGGCGTATTATGCAGAAGTATGAAATACATCACCTGGTCATTCTTGATGAGGAACAGAAATATTGCGGAATGCTATCTGATAAAAAGATCGTCCCTTTTCTAATGAGCCCACAGGGTGGTAAGCTCGAGGAAACGCAGAAAAGCTCGCTAAACGCCTTCTGTCACGAATCGTTGTTATCAACCCACCCAGAAACTCAGGTAGAAGACTTAGCACCAGCTTTGTTGGAGTATGGCTTGGACGCGATAGCGGTATTCGAGAATCAACAGATTGTCGGGATCGTTACCCACCCCGATATATTGAAGACGATACTACTGAAGGAGTCGCTAGAAGCAGATGCTTAATCTGGTCGAGCTTGTTGGGGGCTAAAAAGTAAAATGATTAGACCTAAGAGGCCAACTGCCGTGATCGATAAGCCGGCTTCTAATACGACACCTGCAAAACGGTGGTCTAAGCGGTAGAGACCACTCGAAAAACCATAACTCAAATCCAGTAACCCCAGGAACAGTGCCGCACCGGCGCAGGCTGCTGCGAGTACTCGGCCCTTTTGCATCCATTGGTTGCACCACAAAGGCAGGGCAGAAACTAGCATACCAAAGGCCAGAATTAAATCAGGCAGCACAAAGCTTCTTTCCCACAAGTAATAGCCTTCAAAATGTGGCATCAGTGCTCTTAGCTCTTCGATAGAAAAGAGCGAGCCGTTAAAGAACTGCCACCAGAAATGTATGATTCCCAGTGCTGCACCGATATAAATCATCGCCAAAAGGCGCTGAAACTTAAGTTTCTTAATCATCTTTTTTCAAGGGGGTCAGACTCGATTGAAAGCTATGTAGCCAATAGACCAATACATGCTACCTCTGGACGATGCTAAAGGCTATAGTGCTAAAATTAGCTACTTTAAATTCGGAGATGACACTTATGCGCCTATTAGTCTTGCTTAGCATGATCACCTTGCTTTCGGCCTGCAGTACACCGCTTAAACCAATCAATAATGGCCATGGCACGACAGAAGGAATAATGGGAGAAACGATTCAGGAAGTTTCAGCTTATGGTTTGATTACCCAAGTTGCTGCAGAGGAGGGCTTAGTGAATATCAAACATGGGCCGATTCCCGAACTCAATTGGGCCCCTATGTTGATGACTTTCAGAGTTAGTGAGTCTTTGTCACTTGAGCCATTCAAGGCGGGTGATAAGGTTAGCTTTATACTGGAGCTGGATGAAAAGGGTTTGCATCGGCTGAAATATGTGGAAATCAGAAAGTAAGTGAGATCTCGCTTCAGCGTCAACTATCGCACCAAAACTAAACAAAGCCATGTTTTGCTCTCTATAAGTGAGCCTAACTTATTCACTTATAGGTATATAGATTTCAGTGATTACGAATATAAGTAATTGTTATTTAATGTGAAGTCTAAAAACGGCCCGAGCTATGCTCTCTCAGATTATGTAAATTTTTAAACCTAATCTAAGAGAGATTAATTATGGCCTATATCGAACCGAGTGAATTCGCCACCAAAATGGTTGATTCAGGTGAACAGAAAATTTTCATGTCCACCAAAGATACGTTAGTACGTGCATTCATGGCGGGTGCAATTCTAGGGCTCGCCGCATTCTTTGCTATTACTGTTATTGTGAAAACAGGCAGTTTATTAGTTGGCTCACTTTTATTCCCTGTCGGCTTTATCATGCTCTATTTGATGAAGTTCGATTTGTTAACCGGTGTGTTCACGCTAGTGCCGCTATCAATACTTGATAAACGTAATGGCTGTACCGTGCCGCAAATGTTGAGAAACTGGGGCTTGGTTTTCCTTGGTAACTTTGGTGGCGCACTGACCACAGCTTTCTTTGCTTCGTTTATTCTAACTTATGGTTACAACACTGACGGCGGTGCCTTGGCAGCTAAAGTGAGCACCATTGGTGAGTCAAGAACACTGGGTTATCAAGCGCATGGTGCTGATGGCTGGTTCACGATATTTATTCGTGGCATGCTGTGTAACTGGATGGTATCGATGGGTGTTGTCGGTGCAATGATTTCAACCTCTGCAACGAGTAAGATCATTGCAATGTGGATGCCGGTAATGCTCTTCTTCTTTATGGGCTTTGAACACTCTATTGTAAACATGTTCCTATTCCCATTCTCTATGATCATGGGCGGTGACTTTGGTTTATACGAGTACTTCGTATGGAACGAAATCCCAACAGCTTTGGGTAACCTTGCTGGCGGCTTCTTACTAGTAGGTCTGCCACTATACTGGACGCATGTTAGGACTAATCCAGAGCGTAAGGTCGCTTAATACTAAAATAATATAATAGGAGCCCCGCCAGAAATGGCGGGGTTTTTTATGTCTAAGCAACTTAAAGTATCTGTTAGTCAGTATTCAACTGCAGGAAAGAAAGACCTGAATCAGGACTTCCATGCAGCCTATGCCCCGGAAGAGCCTTTGCTCGCGTCCAAAGGGCTGGTGGTCGCTTTGGCTGACGGTATTAGTAGCAGCAATGTAAGCCAGATTGCGAGTGAAACCGCGGTTAAAGGTTTTATACAGGACTACTACAGCACATCAGACTCCTGGTCTGTGAAGACCTCTGCTCAACGGGTTCTTAAAGCAACTAACTCCTGGCTGTTCGCGCAGACCCAAAATAGCCCGCATCGCTTTAATAAAGACAAAGGCTATATCTGTACCTTTAGTTCGCTTGTTATTAAGTCGAACACTGCTTATTGCTTTCACTCTGGTGATTCACGTATCTACAGGCTTGCTGACAATAACCTTGAGCAACTAACCAAGGATCATCGACATGTCGTTGATGCAGAAACGAGTTACCTGACCCGCGCATTGGGCGTTCATGACACTTTGGAAATGGACTATCGAGCGCTTCCTCTAAGTGAGGGAGATATCTTTATTCTTGCTACTGACGGGGTGTATGAGTTTCTTACTGAAAAGCATTTGGCGAATACGATTACGAGAGCTTTTGAGGAGACAGGGAAAGTACCAGATAGTTTGGCAAAAGAGTTGGTTAATGAAGCCCTGGCAGCGGGCAGCGATGACAATTTAACTTTGCAGATCGTGAGCATCGATAGTTTACCGGCGCGAGAGTTAAGTGAGTTACAACAGCAGCTTACTCAGCTGCCTCCTGCCCCCAGATTAGAGGCTCGTAAAGAGTTTGATGGATACATGATTCTACGTGATATCTATATCAGTAGTCGTAGCCATGTATTTCTAGCAGAAGACCAACAAACAAAAAAGAAGGTGGTGATAAAAACACCTTCCACAGAAATGAGAAATAACCCGGATTACTTGGAAAGCTTCTTGATGGAAGAGTGGATTGCAAAAAGGGTGAGCAATGCTCATGTTTTGAAAGCAATTGAACCTGATAGAAAGCGTAATTTTATTTATTTAGTGTACGAATATATTGAAGGGCAGACGCTTGCACAATGGATGCTGGATAACCCTAAACCGGACATCAAAACAGTGCGAGAGATCGTTACTCAAATTGCTAAGGGGCTTCAGGCCTTTCATCGACAAGAGATGGTGCATCAGGACTTAAGGCCAAATAATGTCATGATTGATAGCCAGGGAACGGTAAAAATTATAGATTTTGGCGCAACAAAAGTAGCCGGAATTACTGAGGTGATCAGTAAAAACGAAGGCATTATGGGGACAGCTCAATTCACTGCACCGGAATACTTTTTGGGGGAAAGCGGAACAAGCAAGTCTGATCTGTTCTCTCTAGGCGTCATGACCTACAAGATGTTAAGTGGCGAACTACCTTACGGCAATGATATTTCAAAGATTAAAGATCGGCGTTCACTAGGGCGGCTAGGCTACCAATCCATCGATAAGGGGCGGGATGTTCCTGGCTGGTTTGACTACGCAATTAATAAGGCGGTTCATATTGACCCCTTAAAGCGCTATGGTGAAGTATCCGAGTTTATTTATGAGCTGAATCATCCAAGTAAAGTCTACGTAAATAAAGCCAAGCCACCGTTGTTGGAACGTAATCCCGTACTTTTTTGGCAGCTAAGCTCGTTGATTTTACTAATTATTGTGCTTTATCAAGCCAGCATGACGTAAACAATGTAGGCGGTTGGATTTGGGGCAACCGCCCGTATAAGTTTTCAAAGGCTTGGGTTACTTGTTGGCTATTCGGGCGTACTGCACTCCGCGCGGCTAGGGTCTTCAGCACAACGGATTTTCCATAGTAGCCGCAGCGCCTTAGGGTTAAAGGTACTATCTTCTTTTAGGGCCAAACGAATATCTCGGCTAAAGGTATCAAATTCAGACTTGGATGCATCACTTGTTTTGATCCAGTACTTGGCAGGAATTTCGTCTTCTGCATCTTTTACCATCTTATGGATTTGAGTGAGACGAGAGACCATGTATTTACGCATTTTGTTGCCAAAATCTGGAGCGAAGTTTTCCTTCTTGATAACCGTTTGGAGCATGCCGTAAAACAAACGGTAATCAATGATGCCACCTTGCTCTCCTAAACCGTGGTATAGCTCGAATGTGTTGTAAGCCAATGCCGGCATTAACAGAATATCGATATTGCCATTGTTAAACTGGCCAGAGAAGGTTGCCAGAGAGGTGGAAACGGGAGAAGCACCGGCCAGGGAGGCGAGTTTGAAGGCTTGCGGGTCACCATTCAAAACCGATATTTTTTTACCGCTGAAGTCAGGCACTGTGTTAATAGATTTATCATTGACGAATACATACATGGAGCCAACGGGAAATGAGGCGACAATTTCATATTTGCCGTTACTCATCAAGGTGCCTGCCTTTGGACTGGCTAAGGTTGCCAGTATTTTATTCAGCCCCTGATCCGACATGATTCCACCAATCGCATCAAGAGAGCCTCCAAAGGGTACATAGTCGCGGGACAGAATTGCACTCAAGTGTGCGGCATCACAAATGCCTGCTTTGAAGTCATTGGAAGCAACCTTCTCGTCAGTGTAAGCCTTGAATTCGAGGTCGATACCCCAGGCTATAGCTTTAGGTTTGAGGTCAGCATAGAAAGTCATCACAGGACCATTGGTACCCACCGGATCCCAAGTGCAGATGGACTTCTTCTCTAGCGAGAAAGCTGAGGTGCTAAATAAATATATTACGAATGAAAAGAATGTATAGAGTGCGTATTTCATATCAGAGCCCTTTGTTATTTTTAAAGTAAGGTACTGCTCAATCCTTATGAATTACTCTCTATATCGTACTTAAGATAGGTCGGGACTGGTTTGATATTGGTCAATTAAACATCAATGAAGGCAGGTCATATTTTAAACTAATTAATATGTTACTGGCATGAGCTATGGCCGCATAAGCGAGCATGAACCTTCTCATGGATTTATTATTCTGAGTTGATGGTAATGGATCGTTGGCGAGGTCACTAAGAACAGGTATTCATGGAAGACTTAAATTCGAGGTTATCAAGCTTTTCTTGACGTTGGCTAAGTGCCAATTGCAGGCCTCTTAGTCCATTGTCAAAATGGCCTAGTTATCCTGATTAAACGAGGTTTAAGATTTATGGCCTTGAGAACAAAGCAGTAGTTACCGAGTTTAGATTATATTTATGCTGCGTTGAATAAGTCTCGTTGTATCCAAAGCCAATAAACCAGACTGAACTTTCTCTATTCATTAGTGTCCTAAAGTATGTGTAAAACGCAGTTTAAGTCTTTTTAAGCATCTTCGTGATATTTAGTAAAGGCGCTTGCAGCTCCATGATTTTTGTGCCAGAGTTTCACAGATGGGTATTCTGAAACAGATAAAACAAAAGTATTCAAAACAAATAAGCGTCTTGCTGGCCGTTTTGATGATGCTATCTCCGATTATATCTTCGGCGAGTACTCTGTTGATGAGCGAAAGTATAATGCCTCATCATTCAATCTCGGTATCAACTGAAAGTGATGTTGAACAAATGAAGTCTGCTTCAGACCGAGATTCTTGTCACGAGACATCCGCTCAAGCCGTAAAAAACTCCACGAAGATGACTACATCTTCAGTCACAAATGACTGTTGTGATGAGTCTTGTTTGTGTGCACAAGCTGGTTGTCAGTCATCTTCAGCGGCTTTTCATAATTCCGCGTTATCAGTCAGCACGGATAGGGCTGCCTTTAATTTTACAGCGCCATTTTATCTAAACCCACAGACATTACCTTCTTTCCCTCCTCCCATTTCATAAGACCTTAGGGAAGTTCCGCCTTAAATTCGGAGCTCCCGTCGCTTTTTAGTTTTACTTATCGCTAGTTAATTTTATAGCCCTTGGGCTCGCTAAATAGCTTTGGACCTTGTCTTATGTTTCGCTTTAAAACAAAACGTGTCTTGTCACGTTTAATGTATATTTATTCTGGTTTGCTCGTTGCTTCAAGTGTTTTATCTGTCCATGCCTCGGAAGAAAGCAATGGAACCTTGCAAACGACTAAGTTAGTTCAAGCCCAGTCAGTTCAAACTCAGTCTGAGCAAGGAGGCTTGCTTTCCCTATCTGATGTGCTCACTAGAGCTCGCGCCAATGATTTCAGGCTAAAGTCCCTGGGTATTCAGGCGAAGGCTTTTGAAGCTGAGGCAAAAGCGAGTGACTTTTTGCCAGACCCTACTCTGTTTGCGGCGATACAGAGCTTACCGACAGACACATTTGAATTTGATCAGGAGCCTATGACCCAATTACGGGTAGGCGTCAGACAAATGTTCCCCAAAGGCGACACCTTATCGCTGCGCGAAGATATTAACCAGGAGAAAGTGGGCCTTCAGACCGTCAAGCAGGAAGCTTATTGGCTAGGGCGTAAACAAAACATTGAGAAAGCTTGGTTAGAAGCTTGGTTTTGGCAGCAGAATATTGAACTCATTTCTGAAGACCGTGTATTTCTAGAGCAAATACATGAATTTATTCAATCATTATATGAAGTAGGCAGTAAGGATCAGAGNGACCTGATTGGCGCGGAACTCGAACTCATCAAGTTAGAAGAGCGTTTGATCAAAGCAAGACGAAGTTTTCAAAAGAATCTGGATAGCCTTAATACCCTCGCAAACGAAACGCTAACGAGTACTCAATTGCCAAAGAAACTGGAATCTTTTGATATTTCAACACTGACTTTGGCTAAATCAAATGGCCTCGTTTCTTCGTTACAAAACCATCCAAAAATTCGTTTGATAAATCAGAAAATTAACATTGCAAAAAGCAAAGTGAATTTGACCGAGCAGTCTTTGGAGCCCTCTTATGGTGTGGAGTTGAGCTACGGCCTGAGAAGTGGCGACAATATGGATGGATCTTCTCGTGCCGACTTCTTTTCAGCGGGTGTGAGTGTTCAGTACCCCTTTTTCAATCGAGGTCAGCAAACCAGCCAGATCAGCGCAGCTAAGCATCGTCAGGCAGCCATTGAGTTGGAGCGTGCAGAAGCATTTGAGCAAGCTCGCTTTGCATTGAAAGATCTCGCCAACCAATATGACATCACTCGCGATCAGCGTGTGCTTTATGAAGAAAAAATATTACCCACATTAGACAAACAGAAGCACAGCGCCATGCATAGCTACGAGTCAGATAAGGGCAATTTCCGCATCGTATCTGAGCTGTTTCTGAAGGAACAAAGCGCAAAAGTGCAGCGTTTGCGCTTGCTGGTGAATGAACAACTTATTCTATCTCGTATTAATTATTGGCTGAACTAAAGCTAAGGAGAATCAACACATGAAGCAATTTATTTTAGCCATTACTGTCCTAGCCATTGGTTTGGCCTTGGGGACCTTTTTCGGCCCTCAACTCATGCAGGGGACAATGGGTGATGGAGATATGTCCTCCGCCGACAGTAGCGAGAAGAAACCAATGTACTGGGTTGCTCCGATGGATAAAAACTATCGACGCGATGGCCCTGGACTCTCCCCGATGGGTATGGATTTAGTTCCGGTGTATGAAGAAGACAGCGGTGATGATAATACAGTGAAGATCTTAGCCACTGTTGAGAATAATCTCGGCGTTAAAGTCGCTAAGGTTAAAAACGAAGAGATTATGGTGCCAATCGATACCGTAGGAACCGTCCAGTTTGATGAGAGCCGTATCTCCCATATTCATCCGCGGGTAGAAGGTTGGATTGAACGGCTGAATGTTGCTGCAAGTGGCGATCCGGTTAAACAAGGTCAAACGCTTTTTGAGCTTTACAGTCCAGAGCTTGTCAATGCGCAGGAAGAATACCTTGCCGCATTGCGCAGTAAAAACAGAAACCTGATTAAGGCTTCGAAGTCACGCCTTCGTTCACTAGGTTTGAGAGACACCCATATCAATGATTTACAGAAGAGACGTAAGGTCGATCAATTGGTGAAGTTTACGGCTGAACAAGATGGCATTGTCATCGATCTTAAAGTGCGCGAAGGCATGCATATCAAACCAATGACTGAGGTGATGTCGATAGGGTCGCTGGAAAGCGTCTGGGTTCGTGGTGAAGTCTATGAACGACAAGCTTATCTCATCGAACGTGGTCAGAGTGTAGCGATAAATCTCAATTCGTCACCTGATGGCAAATGGAACGGCATAATCAATTACATCTATCCGTCTCTTGATCAGAAAACACGCACCTTGCAATTCCGAGCGCGAGTACACAACCCAGATTTTGCCTTGCGACCTCATATGTTGGCGAATTTACGCGTTGAGAATATGACACAAGAGGCCATGACAACGGTGCCCAGATCAGCTGTTATCAAAGCAGGAAATCACAATCGTGTCGTGAAGTCGCTGGGCGACGGGCGTTATAAATCGGTCATTGTAGAACTCGGTCTCGAAGGCCTTGTATCGACGATGAAGGGGGATGTTGAGGTCATGGAATCAAAGGTACAGATACTTAAAGGTCTGTCTAGTGGCGATGACGTTGTTGTTTCAGCGCAATTCCTGATTGATTCGGAATCCAACATCGAGGCCGAACTAATGCGTATGGAAGACGCTGCAATGAGTCAGGAGATGAATGGCGGTATGACAGATAGTTCAGGTCCGAGAGTGATTACCTCAGGGACAGTTCATAAGGTCATGGGGAATATGGGCATGATCAATGTCACACACGACCCGATCCCTGAATGGGAATGGCCGACGATGAAAATGGACTTCCAGGTGTCAGATCAGGTCGATCTCAGTCAGTTCAAGGAAGGCGAGGCAATCCAATTTGAGATCGAAAAAACAGGGGATTGGGATTATCTGGTGACGAGATTGGCGACAGCGTCCGAAGGATTGTCAGCGGTAACGATGATGGATATGGCGACGATGGAAATGGAAATGAATCATGATCATATGAGCATGGATATGAGTTCGAATGGCGAAGAAGAAAAAGCCTCAGTCGAAACCTCTGGCAAGGTCAAAATGTTAATGCTTGATATGAATATGATTGAAATCGTTCACGAGCCTATACCTGAGTGGAGTTGGCCCGAGATGAGTATGTCCTTCTTAGTACCCGAGGGCGAGAAACTGCCCGAAATCAAAGATGGCGATGAATTAACATTCTCGTTACGGGAAAACGCAGATGGGGACTATGTCATGTCAAATGTCAGACTGAAATAGAACGTTCAAAACGCAATTTTAAAAATAATCACTTTGAGGAAAATACAATGAATAAAACACTAACTTCTTTAGCAATGTGTGCAGGCTTACTTGTCTCGACAGCTGTTTTTGCAAGTGGACCCAATGATGGCCATCACCATGGACATGGCAACGGAAAAGATATGGGCAAAGGCCATATGATGAAAGGTATGGATAAAGGAATGTCGGGCAATATGTCTGAAAAAGGCGCCGGACATATGCGCGAGGTAATGGGTGAAGGACGTATTAACAAAATCATGGCCGATCGAGGCATGATTAACATTAAGCACGAACCCATGCCAGAGATGAACTGGCCCAAGATGAAAATGAACTTCAAAGTCGACAAGGGCGTTGATTTGGGCTCTCTAAAGCCAGGTCAAATGGTCGACTTTACCTTACTTGTCGACAACGACAATAACTACATCATCAAGAATATAAACAGCAAATAAGCGACATGAAAGCAGCACTCCGGTGCTGCCCAAATTCATTTGCTGACGAAAGATTACTGGAGTAAATAATGATAGCCGCGATTATAAAGTGGTCGATACAAAATCGGTTTTTTGTACTATTAGGCACGGCAATATTGATCGGGTTTGGCTTGTATTCTGTCAAGAATACGCCAATCGATGCAATTCCTGATCTGTCTGATGTGCAAGTAATCATTAAAACCACTTACCCAGGACAGGCACCGCAAGTCGTTGAAGATCAGGTAACTTATCCGCTTACGACGGCGATGCTGTCGGTACCGGGGGCGATTACCGTCCGGGGCTTTTCATTCTTTGGTGACTCCTATGTTTATGTGATCTTTGAGGATGGCACGGACCTATACTGGGCTCGGTCTAGGGTACTAGAGTACCTAAACCAAGTGTCGGGCTCCTTGCCCTCATCAGCGAAACCACAACTAGGCCCCGATGCAACGGGCGTTGGCTGGGTATATCTCTATGCGCTAGTAGATAAAACGGGTCAACATGACTTAGCGGAGCTACGTAGCATTCAGGATTGGTTCTTGAAGTATGAATTACAAACGGTTCCGGGCGTTTCTGAAGTAGCGACAATAGGCGGTATGGTGCGTCAGTACCAAATTGAAGTTGATCCGAACCTACTCCGCTCTTACGACATTCCTTTAGCCCATGTTGGCATGGCAATTAAAAAGGCCAACCAGGAAACCGGTGCTTCTGTTATCGAGATGGCTGAAGCAGAGTACATGGTGCGCGTTAGCGGCTACTTGCAAAGTGTAGATGATATTAAAAATATTCCACTCGGCATAAACGCTAAGAACACGCCACTGCTTTTGAAAGATATTGCCAAGATTGAATTGGGTCCACAGATGCGACGCGGCATCGCTGAATTGAACGGCGAAGGTGAAGTGGTCGGTGGTGTTGTAGTGATGCGCTTTGGCGAGAATGCACAAAGCGTTATTGATAATGTGAAAGCAAAATTGGAGAGTTTGAAGAAAGGCCTGCCTGACGGAGTAGAGGTTGTAACAACCTATGATCGTTCAAGCCTGATTAGTCGAGCAATCGATAACCTCTACGAAAAGCTATTAGAAGAGTTTATCGTCGTAACTATTATTTGTGCGCTTTTCCTATTTCATTTCCGTTCATCTCTGGTTGTACTGGTTAGCTTGCCTGTGGGTATTCTCACGGCCTTTATCATCATGTATCAGCAAGGTTTGAACGCCAATATTATGTCTCTGGGTGGAATCGCGATTGCGATCGGTGCGATGGTTGATGGCGCCATCGTCATGATTGAAAACGTTCATAAGCATATGGAAAAAACAGAGCTGACAGATGAAAACCGTTGGCAGGTGATTACCCAGGCTGCATCTGAAGTCGGGCCACCTTTATTCTTCTCTTTGTTGATTATTACAGCCAGCTTTCTGCCTGTGTTCACTCTTGAAGCACAAGAAGGCAAGTTGTTTTCACCCCTGGCATTCACTAAAACCTATGCGATGGCAGCTGCCGCGGGTCTTGCTATTACACTCGTGCCAGTGTTGATGGGCTACTTTATTCGTGGAAAAGTGACGCCTGAACATAAAAACCCGATTAACCGCTTGATGATTGCCATGTATAAACCAGTGATCAAAGGTGTGCTGGCTTTTCCTAAAACGACTCTTTTGTTTTCTGCTGTTGTCTTAGTGGTTGGTTTATGGCCAGTGACTAAGCTAGGAAGCGAATTCATGCCACCATTGGACGAAGGTGACTTGATGTATATGCCTACAACATATGCCGGTGTATCAGTCGGCAAGGCGAGAGAGCTACTCCAACAAACCGATAAATTGATCAAAACCGTACCAGAGGTCGAGTCTGTTTTCGGTAAAGTCGGGCGTGCCGAAACAGCAACTGACCCAGCACCGCTCACGATGATCGAAACATTCATTCAACTTAAACCGCGAAGTGAATGGCGGGCTGGCGTGACGACAGAAAGCCTACGCCAGGAGTTTGATAGTTTGGTTAAATTTCCTGGTTTGACGAATGCCTGGGTCATGCCAATCAAAACGCGAATAGACATGCTATCAACGGGTATTAAAACGCCTGTAGGCATTAAGATCGCCGGCCCGAGTTTGTCTGAGATCGAGAAAATTGGTAAACGATTAGAAGAAGTTTTACCTGAAGTGGAAGGTACGGCTTCCGTTTACTCTGAGCGCGTCGCCGGCGGTCGCTATGTAAAGATTGATATAGACCGTGAACGCGCAGCACGATTTGGGATGAGTGTGGCGGATATTCAAGCAGTCGTGCGTGCTTCGATTGGCGGCATGAATATTACTGAAACGATCGAAGGTTTAGAGCGTTATCCGGTGAATCTGCGTTATCCGCAACATTATCGCGATTCCGAACAAAAACTGAAATTGCTGCCTATTGTCACTCCCGGAAAACAACACATTGCTTTGGCTGACGTGGCTGATGTTTATATCGCAGATGGTCCGCCGGGAATTAAGAGTGAAAATGCTCGTTTAAATGGTTGGACGCTTGTCGATATCGATGGGCGTGATCTGGGGTCATACGTCAAAGAAGCACAACAGATTGTTTCTGAACAAGTCGAAATTCCGGCGGGTTATTCCATCGCTTGGTCTGGCCAATACGAGTACATGCAACGAGCCGAGGAACGTCTGCAAGCTGTTGTGCCACTTACCTTGGCGATCATCATGCTACTTCTTTACATGAGCTTCCGTAACTTTTTGGAAGTACTCATCATTATGGGAACCGTACCATTTTCGTTAATCGGAGGGCTTTGGTTGATGTATTGGCTGGATTACAACATGTCGATAGCGGTTGCGGTTGGTTTTATCGCTCTCGCAGGTGTGGCTGTTGAGATCGGCGTACTGATGTTGGTTTATTTAAATCAATCCTATCAAGCCACCATTGAAAACGCCAAGCGAGATATGCGTTTGTTAACGAAGGAAGATATTCGTGAATCTGTCATGCAGGGAGCCGGGCTGCGGGTGCGCCCCATCTTGATGACGGTTCTGTCTCTGATGGTCGGTTTAATTCCAATCATGATGGGAACGGGCACAGGTTCTGAAGTAATGCAGCGTATTGCAGGGCCCATGATTGGCGGCATGATCAGCACCTTGGCATTGAGCTTGATGTTAATTCCCGCGATTTTTTATGTGTGGAAACAAACAACTCTGAAGAAAGCGAATAACGAAACAATAGAACAGAATATACAGACAACAAAATAGATAAAGAAAGGACAATGAAAATGAAACTATCGCTAACGAAATCAATAACTGGCTTTGCCGCTATCAGCGCAATCCTAATCACAGCTGCATGCGCAAATCATAGTCATGATGATGGCACAGGCCATATGTCAGCGGGAGATGGCCAGCACGATCACCACAAAATGATGCAAGAAAAGCATATGGGCGATACCGGTGGGCACGGTCACATGAGTGTCGACATGAAAGACGGCATGCAAGACGGGCAAAAAGGTGGAGGTCATCATGGGGGGGGGCACCATGGTGGCGCTCACGGTGGTCATCATGGAGAGTCATTGGCGGGTAAACCAGGGCAAGAAAGTGAAGTGGATCGCGTGATTAACGTT